>CAIOST010000201.1 GCA_903861045.1 uncultured bacterium
CGCCACGACGCCAGGCATTCCGTCCCCATTTGCGCCCTTGCGCCTTCGCGCCTTTGCGTTAAAACTCAACATCCAACGCCACGACGCTACGACGCAAAGACGCTAGGCATTTCGTCCCCTTGGCGTCCTTGCGCCTTAGCGCCCTTGCGTTAGAGCCCAACATCCAACGCCACGACGCTAGGCATTCCGTCCCCATTTGCGCCCTTGCGCCTTCGCGCCCTTGCGTTAGAGCCCAACTTCCAACGCCACGGCGCTACGACGCAAAGACGCTAGGCATTCCGTCCCCTTGGCGTCCTTGCGCCTTCGCGCCTTTGCGTTAAAACTCAACATCCAACGCCAAGTCGCTAAGTCGCCACGGCGCCAGGCATTCCGTTCCCTTGGCTTCCTTGCGCCTTTGCGCCTTTGCGTTAAAACCGACCTGCTCTGACCACTACCTCAAAGTGTTGGTAATAATCTGCTTGTACGCGTCTGCCATCTGCCGTGCGACACCCGGCCATTGATAGGAACGTTCCACCAGTTTGGCGCCGCGTTCGCCCATGGCGTGTAGCACCGCTTCATTCATGCACATGGCCGCCCGTAGTGCACCCACCAAAGGTTCAACCCCGATCTCTACCCACCAACCGCTTTTCGTACTCTCCAGTTCCGCCCACGGGGCGCCGCGCGTCGTAATCACCGGCACGCGGCTCGCCAAGGCCTCGGCCACCACCAGCCCAAAGTTCTCGTGATACGTGGGGAGCACCAAGAACTGCGCTTGGCGCAGAACCCCCACCTTCTCCCGGCCGTACAGGGGACCGCAGAAAGTCACGCGTGCCGCCAGTCCCGCGTCCTGAACCTTCTGCCGAATCCGTGCTTCCTCGCCCTGCTCATCGGGGCCGGCTATCAGCAGATGCCATGCCGGAAACTCCGGGGCCATGCGCGCCCAAGCCGCCACCAGCAGATCAAGCCCTTTGATCGGATCTATTCTGGATAGGAAGAGCGCCAGTTGTTTGCCGTCACATTCCGGCCAGCGTTGATCCAGCGTCGCGCGATCGATCTCACCCTCCCCCGTCATCAACTCGACGCCATTCGGGATCACCACCAAACGTGATCGCGCCAAGGCAACCGTCCCACCTGAACCCTGAACCCTGAACCCTGAACCCTGACACCCGAGCCCTCCCCCCCCCACATACTGCGCCACCCCCTCCGCTTCGGCGTGACAGGTGGCGTGCAGTAGATCGGCCCGCCGCAAATAATAGCGGTCGATGATACCGGCCAGCCGCTTCTTCCAGGCGGACCGCCGCAACCGCACGGGGGCCAAGCACCCCCGTGGCGACATCACCAGCGGCTTACCAAGCTGGCGCGCCACGTGGCACCCCCACCAGACGGGAAAGGTCCAGTGGGAATGGACATGCACCAGATCGGCACAAGCTACAAGGGCTGCCAACCCGCCGCGCATCGCCCGGGAATAGTAGAGCGATCGCGGCCACGCGGGCGTGAACCGTACGATCCGCACACCTTCAACTTCTGCCAGTTGCGCCGCCGCGCTCAAGGGGCCGTCCAGCGTAGCAATGGTTACGGCATGTCCTAGCCGCCGCAGATGTCGGCACAAGGCAGGCACCGCCTCCGCGATTCCGCCGCCGGGCGGTAAACCAGCTACGATGTGGAGGATGGTCATAAGCTATAACATCCAACGCCAAGTCGCCACGGCGCCATGAATTCTGTTCTCCCTTGGCGTCCTTGCGTCTTAGCGCCTTTGCGTTAAAACTCAGCCTCCAACGCCAAGTCGCCAAGTCGCCACGGCGCTAGGAATTCTGTTCTCCCTTGGCGTCCTTGCGTCTTAGCGCCTTTGCGTTAAGGCTCAGCCTCCAACGCCAAGTCGCCATTAGAAAGCACACTCATCGTCACTCAGCCCGTTCACTACCCGATGAAACCCGTTCTTCAGCAACGGTGCCCCGAAGTTTACCACCAGACCCAGTTTTACGCCGGCAAGGCGGCAGTACGTCAACACCTGCACGGCGGCAATCGGGTTATAGATCTCGACCGCTTTGCATTCCACGATGACTTTCTTTCCTATCAGAAGGTCGATACGCAGCGGCACAGCCAATTCATGATTCTTATAGCGCAAGGGGACTTGTACTTGTCGTACTACCAACACGCCCTGCTGCCCTAATTCCCACGCTAGCGCCTCCTCATAAACACTCTCCAGAAGTTCAGGTCCACCGAGTGTACGATGCACTTCCAAGGCGCTCTCGAAAACAATCCGCGCAATCTCATTCTCATGCATCACGCCCCCCTTTGCGTCCTTGCGTCTTAGCGCCTTTGCGTTAAAAACTCAGCATCCAGCGCCTAGGCATCAAATCGCCACGGCGCTAGGTTTCAATCCCAACCACCCACTCTCCCTTTGCGTCCTTGCGTCATTGCGCCGTTGCGTTAAGTCTCACCACGGAATTTCCCCGCCAGCGCCGCGTATCGTACCACGCCCTCGCATAGCAGCCATTCACCACCCGCCACAGCCGCTGCCGCCACAAGCCACCCCATGTTACCGTCAGGCCATTCTTCTGGTAGATCCGCATCTGCTCTGCGGCCATGCGCGGATCGGGGCGCCCAAACAAGTCGGGTGTTGTCCGTGACCCCGCATGCACCCGGAACGCCCAGCAGTAATGCGAGAGCCGTTCGAACCTGGTTCCTGCCGCCTTGAACCGCAACCACAAATCCGTGTCCATCGCATACTGTAGCGTCTCGTCGAAGCCACCCACCTGTTCAAACAGGTCCCGTCGGAAGAAGGAAGTCGGGCCATAGACCCGCACCGGCGCCTGCCGATATAACCAGTCATGCCAACCGCCATCGCGCGCGCACCAGAGGACACGATCCTGCTCGTCAATATAGACAAGATTCCCTGCCAGCCAGTCACAGGCCGCGTGCTGGCTCAAATACTGCCGTGCGGCTGAGAGCGTGCCAGGGAGCAACAGATCATCGGCATTGAGCCAAAGCAGGTATCGACCCCTGGCGCGGGTCAACCCCTTATTCAAAGCCGCACTCTGCCCGCCGTCATGTTCTGAACACCACCAAGCTAGATGCTGCTCCTGGCACCGGATGAGCTCCACGCTGCCATCCGTGCTGCCGCCATCGATGACGAGCACCTCGGTATCCTCGCATGCCTGATTAATCACCGACCGCAACGCCCTCTCAAGATAGAGCGCCGCATTCAGCGACGGCATGACAATTGTGAAGAGAATAGCGCGCATATATCAGCAACCTTCATACCTCGCCATGCACACTTTTCCACCTTGCCCGAATGTCCCGTAGGGTCGCGCACGAAATCCCATGCGTGTTTCGCAAACGGGAGCGTACGTAAGCACTATACAGCATCCATTGATTTCTTTTCAGCACTAAGAATAGGGTTCTCCGCCAAACACGCCCCGCAAGCGATACATGCTTTTGTAGCAGATCCATCTTCAATACGTCATCGCAAAAGTAATACCACAACAACACTACATCGGAGAGCAACCGATTCACTTTGTCCCGACGCCAGGGCAGATCATCCACGTAGTGCACGCAACAGGCTTTTGACAAATCGGCCGTACCATGCCAGGCGCTAAAAACGCCCCACTCGCTTGGCAACAATTTTGCCCTACCCTGCAAAACATAATTAAGCGCGGTCTGGTCAACTACGCGGGGCGAAGGATACTTCGCCATAAACTCTTGGCACTGCCTAACCATGTTCATTTCGCGCAGGGCGCATATATTCATGAGGATCAACCCCGCACAGAAGTAGTCGCGATCATTGACTACCAGCCCATGATCCCGATACCATTCTACATCAGGACGAGACACCCCCATCGGCGTGGGTGGGTCAATGCTTGCCAAAACTGCGACGGATTCATCGCGCAAATCCCACAGTTCACCGATATCACCAAGCCACAATGTGTCTCCGTCAACATAGATAGCCCAGTCAAGCTCCGGCAATAAGTCAGGCACCAGCATCCGTGCATAGGTCGCAATACTGCCGCGCCATGCGCCGAAACCATTAAACAATTTCTTGTCCAACACATGTCGCACGCAGACAACGTGCGAATTGACCCTACGGAGAAGCGCTTCGAAAGCCGTATAATTTGCATTGCTGACACCGAGATCAAAAAGGTGCACAACCAAATCCAACGAGCCCCTGATACCGACGGCCGCACTTGCCGCAGATATCATCGTCGGGAAAACATAATTATCGTCAGATCCGTAAATCAAATGGACCGTATCAGAGGCCTTCATGCGACGAGCCTTCTTCTAGGATATGGCAATAAAGCCGACGATGAGTTTCTGCCACCTGTCTGTGCGTGAACAGCATTGATACCATCCGAGAGGCGAGTTCACCCATTTTTTTTGCCTCACTCGGATGCCTTAGTACGTACCGAACTGCCTGGATCATTCCTTCGACACTCCCAGGTGTAAAACCCAGCCCAGTACCAAAATCCTGAATGGCATATTCAGCGACACCCACGCGGGTGCCGATAACAGGGATACCAGCCATCATCGGCTCTAAAAAACAATGGCCAAACGTTTCGGCCTGCGATGGGACAAGCGCACAGTCGCAGTGACGCAACACCCAAGGCACATCTTGCCTAGGAATCTGCCCCGTCAAAATGACTTGCCTATCCAACCCGTTCCTGGAAATATACGTCGAAAGTTGCCGCTGAATGTCGTTCCCACCGCCCCCGACAAAGAATAGTCGTGCGTGGGGATACTGCTTCAGTATGTCCATCAAAATCTGCACAAGCCAGAGATGATTTTTTCCCTTACGGAATTGTGCCAGATATACAAACTTAAACGTTTGTCCATCCGCCAAATCGGCCGCCCAGCCTTGTTGGGCAGAATCATTATCCACAGTTTCGTTATAAAAAGTCTCAACTCCAAGCGGAATAACGCTTGCCTTAGCATGCCTGACAAACCAGCCATGGCCAACAAACCGCCGCATGGCATATGGGCATTGAAAGACGACATGATCCACATACAGTCGGTACAGCCAACTCTGGAAGTATGCCATCAGCGGGCGCCTCCAAGAATCGTGTTGGTATGAATGAGTCGTCACCACTAACGACAACCGCTTCCCGTATTTTTTCTTTAGCAAGCGTATGCGCTTAATCTGGCTATATCCTCCACCACAATGAATGAGAACCCGATCATAACGGTCGAGCAGAGCCGCCATACCCTCGACGACCTGCTCAAAAGTCGCCCCCTGCAAAAGGGATGTATTGGGTATTTGCTGACGGATGAGTTTCCAGTCCTCCTCGTGGGATTCATCATAAATGGATGCTAAGAAGAAAGCGATATTCGTCCCGTTGAAGATGCGGTAAAGCTCAATGCCCAAGTACGCCAGATGTCGAATCAAACCACATGGGTACATTTGGGCCACAAAAATAACCGCTTTTGTCATAGAGGTACTCCTTACGGCACCCATGCGATAATCAGGAAGGGACTGCAGCCTCTTCGATTTTAACTCCCCAGAAAGGAATCATATTGAATTGGAAGTATAGTGACCGGGCTTTCCGGTTCCTATAGGCCTGCCAGCCACACACAGGTCTGTAGCGGAGACTCTACCGACAAAAAGAAGAACCGGGGCATTAATTACGCGAGGCATGAGGGCACGGCCTGCCAGAGTCGCACAAAACAAACAGAACCCTTTGAAGGATTTCTCAGGCAGCCAACTGGTTTTCCCAACACCAATGACGTCCAGGCAGTCGAGTGCAGCAGCGCGAAATGCAATCTTCATCGTGTTAGAAAAAATAGGATTTATGTGTCCCATTTCCAAACCGCCTGCGCCAAATGAAATAGGATTCCCGTTAACAAGTATATTAACCCGTGAGGCAATGGACACAATGTTAGGCGTCGTCACGAACACGCACCCACCGTTATTCTCACGTGTTAGAAACCGAGATATTGTTTCGATAAACTGAAATGGTGCCTTTAAATGCTCGATCAGATCACCACATACAATCGCGTCATATTTTCTCGTTCCGAATGCACGCGTAAGCCACGCTGAATCATCGCAGTCCACTTGGTGGCATACGATGTTTCTTGGCACAAAATGATCGCTATTCCAGTCTCCGGCTGTAATCTGATATCCCGCGTCCTTGAGCATGGCGCTTAATCGTCCCGTTCCTGCGCCTAGTTCTAAAATTGATTTCCCCGTGGGTATGTATTTCTTTATCATCAGGAGCGTCTCCTCTTGCACATTTTTAGAGCTCCAAGCCACAGGCGTGTTAAGTTGGTCCATCAGGCACCTCATTCTTGTTCAGGTCACTCGTGAGCGTTGAAACGGCGCAGCCTATTTTTCGCAAATTTTCTAAATAAGTACAGAGATAATCACACAGCGAGATGGAACACCAATTCGCAATTCGCTCAAACCTACGAGATTTACCGTATCGAGCGAACAAGTTTATCAATTCAGCTTCGGCCATTAACCTGTTTCGCTGATTCTCAGTAATTTCTGGTGCCACAACAGATCCGCTCATTTTTGAACCTTCATGGATCCGGTACCCCCATACGTAACTTGACGTTCGAATGTACTTTTTTCTACCCACAAAGTAAAACCGGTGCCACAAATCAATATCCATTAGGAAGTACAAGGTTTCATCTAGGCCACCAACTCGTTTCCACAAATCTTTGCTGAATAATGATGATGGGCCGCCGCCGGAAAGATGTCCCCATCGTGCACGTATGGTTGAAAACCGGTGCGCCCGAAAACAACGCACCACCCGTAATTCTTCATTGAGCCAATAGCAAGATCCAATGAACCATTCACACTGCGGATATTGGTTTATTTTCCGCGCGACGGCGGCCAGCCCGCCCTTAATCATAACATCGTCGGCATTTAACCACGTGAAATACTTGCCAGACGCACGCGAAAAGCCTTTGTTCAACGCATGACTTTGCCCGCGATCTTTCTCCGAGCACCACCAGGCGATCCGGTGAGCATACTGCAAAATGACATCCACGCTGTTGTCTGTACTCCCGCCATCCACCACGATCAGTTCAAAATCCTGACACGATTGATTGATGATTGAGAGAAGGGCCTCTTCCAGGAAGCGTCCATAGTTATAATTGGCGATGACAATGCTGAAGAGCGGTGCTCCCATGCTGCCTCCTACGTGACCCGTGCGGGCGCGGACGCACGACGTCTGCATTGATCTATGTTTCTGGCCAGCAAACATACCACCAACAGTGTGATGGTGGCCACACGCCCGCCAAATGGCGAAAACAAAATAGCCCAGAGCATCGGCGGCATGGTGTAAGCGAAATAGCCAAACAATTCCGGGACCACGCCCAAACGGTATCGTACCGTCCGCTCCACTAACCATAGTACATAACACCAGAAAATACCCCCCAGCAATCCATGCCAGACTAGGGCCCCCAAGATGTGGGAATGCGTAGGTATCCAACCGAGCGACACGGAGCCCGCTTTAATCGTTTGGTTTGGCATGACCCAGTCGAGGGCGCGCTCTTCATAGCCGTTATAATCTATAGCCCACGACCCATGGCCCAGGATCGGCGAGTCACACCAAGCATAAAAAGCCACCACGAAATGGCTTCGGCCACTGAGTAATCCGATACGAGAATCCTTCTGTAACTCATATTTGCGCAGCTCGGTTTCGCCCAAATAGCCGTGTGTGACCGCCGCCCCATATATCAGCAAGGCCCCGAGCCCCATCAGCGTGAGCACGACCAAAAGCGCGACCATATTTCTGGATAGCCTTTTAAGCCGGTCGAGACGGCCGCCTATCAATGCTAGGAAGGCCGCACTCATTAGGAGTCCGAGAAACGTCGATCGTCCACCTTGCAGCAAGCTAAATACCGCCATCCCCAGCGTGAGGAGGGTGGACAAGGTCGGCACTTGCCAATAGGCCAACATCGGCACCAAACTTACCACGCTCAACACGAGCGACATGTAGGTTAATTTGTATTCCTCGGCGGCCTCCCGCGCTGAGATACCTTGCTCCGCCGCCATGGCCACGCTAAAACCTGACGGCATTACATACGTGCTAAGAAACAGGGTGACCGTGAAGCCGACGATAGCCCACTTGATACGCCGCACGTCGTCACGCAGCAGGAGATAGAGACAGGGCGTGGCGAAGATCATCACGAGGGGCGCCGCTACGCCCTTGAGCATATTATTGGTCGAGTTCTCGCGGTGGAGGTCGGTGACTACCGCTGACGAAGCCCACAACCCCGCCAAAACTAAGAACGGCGCAAAGCCATCGCGACGGAGGGCCTTCCAATGCTTGCCAAGCAAAAAAGGGCCACAAGCCAACAATGCCAACTCCGCAATACCGATGTACCCCACAATTCGGATCTGGGTCATGGAAAAGGCGGCAATGAGAAACAGAAGTATGTTCTTTAGCATGTCCGACACTCGTGCCCAGCTGCACCTCAAATCATCATCAGCTCGGCATAGACACATTTCACATTCTGGGCGTAGGCTTACCAAGTATACTGCGTCATCAGCCGATGCGCATTCTGATCAACGCTTTGCATATAGGCGGGGCTACGTAACAACCGTGAAGAATCCTCGATAGGCGCCCTATTTAACATGCCGTATGCTTTGTTAATGTGATGTCAACAAGAACGTTCTTCTGCAAAAAATCAATCAGCCGTTCTGCTTGTGTTTCGTAATTGAACTCACCATGCGCCCGAAATGCGTGCGATCGAAATGCATCCGCACGCCGTTTCTGAAACCATTTCCACGCTACCGTAAATGCATGGTGGTCAGTAAAATCAATCGTCTGTCCACATCCGTACTGGTCAACGATCTTCTGGATCAGAGGCCGACACGACCCCAGTACCGGAACACCACAAGCCAGCGAATCAAAGAGCTTCTGCGGAGAACAGAATCGGATATTGTCGCTAGTACCCTCATACGGCAAGAGCGACACATCGCAATCTGACAACCAGTCATACAGTTCCTCGTGAGTTTGCGGCGGCACTATAATCACATGGCGCGATCCGCTTATTCGCAGATGCTCGGGGACTTCAGTCATCATCAGGATCAATTTAACGTTATCGGGAAATTCGCCTGCCCATTCTACAAGCGTTTCGAGATAACAGTATTTCTGATAGGAGCCGGAGTAGACAAGAAGCAGATCATCAGGCTTCGCCAAGCCCTTCTCCGCAAGCCAAACCCTCATTCTTGGTCGCAGCATTTGTGGATTAACACGATGAGGTATATTATATAATACAAAACTTGGTAGAGATCTACCTATCATTGCAAGTAGCAGTGACAGCCGGTTCTCTTCGACATCAATCACAGCATCGCAGAAACGGCGTAACAACCACCTGTTGGCCGCGCAGATAGGAGAATGCTCGAGCGTGTAAAATATGAGTCTTGTCCCAAAAAATACTTTCAAAATAACACCGGGCAGCAGCGCCGGGAGATTCAGCACAATCGTGACACGGTGCGGCAAACATATTGCTTTTGCCAGCATTTTCAACCGAATCACTGCGGCACCAAGATGTAGATGCCACAACCATCGGGCTTTAGGAGTAGTAATACCCGTGATCGACCTTGCCGAATCACATGGAACGTCCAGCTGAATAAGCTTGGTTCTATATGCGTGGGCAAGGAGGGCTCTGTTCAGATCGACACCTTGACGATTGCGTGGCGGACAGAACGCGAGGATTAAGATATCAAGACACTTGCTCATAGCCTGCTTGTCGCTTGTCATACCGTCGACCCCATGCTAAGTGATCGCATGCCCTGCACCCCATCCGCTTTGAGCAAGAGGCGAACAATGCGCGTGGACGCGTGGCCATCACCGTAGGGGTTGATTGGGCGCGCCATTGCGTTTCGGGCAGCTAGACTGGATAGCAAAAGTGACGTCTCATCCCTGATCGTGGTTGCATTCGCACCTACAAGTCTCACTGTGCCCGCGGTAATACCCTCAGGACGTTCAGTTGTGTCGCGCATCACTAGAACCGGCTTGCCCAAGCTGGGTGCTTCTTCCTGTACCCCGCCTGAATCTGTAAGAATCACGCAAGCACGGTCCATTAGAGCCACAAAGGGAAGATAGGCTTGAGGCGCAATTATGTAAATGTTGGGCAACGGCCTCGTAGCTCCTAGTCCGCCGAGCAGACGCTGCACCGGTTCGCGGACGTGTGGGTTGAGATGCACTGGATAAATGAAGTCAGTGTCTGGATGCCGCGCGGCCAATTCCACTATAGCGTGGCAGATGTTTTCTAAACCTTCGCCAAAGTTCTCGCGGCGGTGGCCGGTAATGAGCACCATCTTTCGGCCACCAAGAAATGACAGCGTCTCACCTGGAAGCCCGGGAATCGGAGGCGGCAGCGCATGAATTTTCTTTAGTGCATGGAACAGGGCGTCGATAACCGTATTCCCAGTCACGTGAATCTGAGTGTCAGAAACCCCTTCTCGCAGCAGGTTTTGGCGATTCGTCTCGGTCGGCGCAAAGTGCCAGTTGGCGAGCCGTGTGGTCAACACGCGGTTAGCCTCTTCCGGCCACGGCGAAGCCATATTGCCTGTGCGCAAGCCCGCCTCGATATGACCGACCGGAATTTTGTGGTAGAGGGCGGCTAAGGCTGCACAAAGAACGGTTGTCGTATCGCCTTGAACCAGAACCACATCTGGCTTATCTTCCCCCAAGTATTGGTCCAGTGCTTTGATCGCACGTGACGTAAGGCCGCCAAGCGTCTGGTTTGGGCGCATCAGATCGAGATCAACATCCGGCACGATATCGAAGATTTCCAATACCTGGTCAAGCATCGTCCGGTGCTGCGCGGTCACGCAGACTCGACACAGCACATGCAAATCGCGCTTCAGAGCCAAAATAACTGGGGCCAGCTTTATTGCTTCCGGACGGGTCCCAAATATGACTGCAATTTTCTTCATGGGTTGGCGTTCTTCTTGTACCCCACCGTTAGGAGTAAATATCCTTGACCATCTTTTACCGGATCCTCGTCAGATACGGCATCCCACCATTGTTTGATTTTCCTTTGAAATACAGGATCAATTTTTGAAATCAGGTTCGGTGCTTCCGCAACACACACGGTCCTCTCTTGAACATTAATCAGTCCCGCGTCTTCAAACAATGACTTCAGACTACTCCTTGGTATTTCTCTTCCCCAAGGAGCAATGCCATGTTGCTCCGCGCTCTCCCGTCCATACCGGTAGAATACTGACCGCTCATTTGGAACAAACGATATCACACATCGTTTAGCACACCTTGCAAGTTCATTCATAATAGGTTTTAGCTCCTCATCTGTCCAATGTTCCAAAACCCCCGAATTCCAAACAATATCAAACTGGCCATCCATAAAAGGCATTGGCTTTGTTAGATCCATAAGGAAAGACTCTGGCGTATTTAGCCCTGAGGCCCTAAAAAGCAGTTTTGTACGATCCAATATCGATTGACTGAAATCACAAACAGAAACCACTCGTCCTGCTAAGGCAAGTTCAGCCGATAGAATACCGCCGCCGCACCCGGTTTCTAGCATCCGTTCACCTTGTTCAGAAAGGGCAAGCAGGCGATTAGTAATTTCGCTATTACATTCTTTGATTGGATCAACTTTTGACAAATACATTTTCTCCCAACCACATGGATTATTTGGCGTCGTAATACTTTCAGATGAGGTCCTGTTTAGTATTGCCCTTATTTTGACAAACAACCTGTTGGTTATGCTTTCTATCAGATTGATGACCCTCAAACTTCCGCGCAAGAACTTGTTACTTAGTGTATTCATTTTAGCACGTGCCTGATCTTCGAACAATTACCACAAACCACACGGTCCAAACTGCATGGATCAAGTACGCAATCAAGCTAGCCCCGGCCAACCCCTCGGCGCCCCAGTGTACCATCAACCACGCGGCCAATATCATGCATATACCCCATCCGGTATTCATAACGAACCCAGCCCACATCCTGCCGCTTGCTGCTAAATACTGCCCTACAGGCGTCATGACGGCCAGCAAAGCAGCCGTCACCACTGACAGGCATAAGGTCCTGTATCCGGAAACAAAGGACAAACCATAGCCGCGCATGATCCAGGGACTACACGCGCAAATGAGCAACGTGATTGGCACGACAAGAACCGCAGTCATGGCCATCATGCGCTTCATTACACGCACCCCCCCCAGCAAATCCCCGCTTCCATGCCGCTCCGACATCACAGGAAGTATGGCAGTTCCAATCAGTGCTGGAAGAAACTGAATCGCGCTCTGCCACTGATTGGCCGCATTGTAAATACCCAACTGGGCGTAACCATCGGGCTGATTAGCCAGCATCGCGTTACATCCCCAGACGACAGGCCCAACAGACAGTCCGCTCAAAAAAGTCGGCAGACTGTATCGGATTAATACGCGCCACTCGCCCCACGACTCATGCCAATTTAGCTTAATGTTGAAGCGCTTCCATTCCTGCGTGACGACCCAGCGCGTTACAGCCACAGTCGCCACCATAGACAACGCCAACGCAGCCACAGCCCCAGGCAGCTTCCAAAACCAAGCACCTATCAACACCAATACTGTTTGCGCGATGGTACATACTATATTGATAACCGATGAAGTACGGAAAGCCTCGCACCCCGCTAGCGAGCAACTCTGCACACTGTTCACAACTCCTAACGCAACCGTGATGGCACTGATCTGCAGCATGGGAGCCAAGTGAGGAGCACTCAAAGTCCGCGCAGCCATCCAAGGGGCGAAGAGAATAAAGACCCCGCCATACAGCATGGCGCTCACAGTTGTCACAGTCATAGATAGGGCTAGGATTCGGCCGGCACGTGCAACGTCCTTGTCCCTAAGTTCAGCGACATATTTAATGACAGTGGTCCCGAGTCCTAGTCCCGCCATCCCGCCGATCATTGCCGTTGTACTGTTGATTATTCCGTATTCCCCAAAACTGGTCTGCCCAATAATTCGCGCCAACACAAATGACGCTACAACCGTAAGCCCGCGCGTAACGACGCCTGCAATGCCACCCCAGAAAGCACCGCTTACCAAACGCCTCCGCGTCGGCGAGGCGTTCGGTGGCCATATGTAGTCCCGTAAAAATGGGATTTTATTTAGATACGCGTTTGAACGGAGCATGCGGATCAACCAAGTTAGCGACTAGAAATACTGGCGCCTGGAGTGGCGCCTGGGGTCGTGTCTAAGGATTTACTTTGTCCGGTCGCGCAACGGGCGCCCGGCCGGCCGTGGCATGTGGCGGCGAGCGGCGTGGCAGTGGAACGGTTGGACGGTATGCTGGTGAGACCTAAGACTTGGGGTCATATTTAGACCTGGTCCATCCGCTGGATGACCACGGAGGCGTACGCGGGCGGCGGTTGAACGGTGGACGGTAAGGCTGTCAGATAGTGGGACAGAAGACGGTTGGGCGTTACACCTCTTGAAACGGTAGTAGGCGTTGAATTTCGTCTGGTACGCACGCGCGGATCTCCTGGTGTGCTTCCACTAGCCGCAAAATATCCAGCAGATCCTTCTGTCGCTTGCTCGGCCGCCGGGTCTGATCCGTGTAAGCCGCGACTTTCCCTGCCAGCGTGTCTTCCAGGGTCGCCACGCGCATCAGCATCCCCCAGATGTCACACGGGATGGCCCGTTGTGGATAACACCGATAGCGCTCCTCCGTCGAAATCTGGATGCTGACCCGCGAGCGTCCTTGTAAGTTGATCGAGCAGGGAGAATGAGTGGCGGCGAATATGGTTTTGGAGCGGGCGGCGACGTGGAGGGGACTAAGTGTGGGGAAGAAGTTTTTCTTTGTAGTAGGTTTTCGCGGAGATAAACATGGCTTCCAATTGATGCCACTGAACAAAAAGCATGTTGAGTGTCGCCGCGCACTGTGCTTTACTGTCCGGATAGTCATGTGCCAGATTGTTCCGCAACACACGCAGGGTTTGCCATGTCTCCACGGAAGAAATGATGCCTGCTCTCTCTAATTGATTCAGGGTGTCGATAAAGGGGCGAGGATCATCGTTCCCGGTGATCATGCTAACTAAAGCGGGAAATAGTCGCGTTCCCATCGCGTCTTGCAGTTTGGTGAACCGATAAATGAACTGATCAAGAAGTGACACGGTGTCGTCGGCGATGGCACCAAACGATTCAGGCGAAAGCGGAAAAACGGCGGCTAATTTTTCCGTACCTACGGCAAGGCGCAGCAGATGCGCGTCGCCCTCCTGTAACACCGCTTCAATCTTGAGTTGTAAAATGTCGCTCATAACTCAATCCCGTGCTGGATGGCCTCGCGCACGACGGGGCGCGAATCTTGGGCCGGGTCGTTCGTGACGATCATATCAATTTTTTGTTCGCCAAGGATTAGTTGGATTTTGGCAACCGCCATGATTTTGGCAGCTTCCATGTCGTTTCGCTGCATGTCGCTTACCACTAGGAGGTCAATATCGCCACCGCGTTTGTGGTCATAAACCCGGGAACCAAATAGAAAGACTTTGGAATGGGCGGGAAATACGGAATGAACGGCATTCCTGACCGTCGTTACGCTTTTCTCGGAAATTCGCATGTTTTGTGTCCCCCGTCGTGGCAGCGCGTCAAGAGTTCCCTACAACAGATATGGCCACAGGCAGGCTCCGCCCCCGTGAATGATGCGCCGAGAACTCTCCGGCCGCATTCCATAACTTGTTGGTGTTTAGTATTTTGTATCGCAAGGATCGATCCCTGGCGGTTGTGTTGGGAATGCCGGCACCGCCAACCACGAAACGAGTGAATATTTTAGCAAAAACAGCAGCTTTTCAGCAAGCCGAGTGCGGGGGGACGCAGCAGTTCTCATTATGGCACCGTCCCCTGTAAGCTCGTGGGGTCGTATTTGGACTTGGGATTCAGCTGAAAAAGTCCGCAGCGCCAGAAATTAACCCGCCCAGAACCGAACCGTTGTCTTCGCATCGTCGCGATGTCGGCAACTAACGCCTTGGCGACCCAGTAGTTTGCCTGCCGTTTCATGGCTTGTCGACTTTTTCAGCAGAATCGACTTGGGACATTCGCCTGGCTGCGGCGGGAGGCGGGCGGATCCAAAACAACATGCTCCAGCCAGGTTTGCTCCGTTATCACCCGACGGCCAAAATCCTCAATTCCCCCTGCCTGGACTTTTTGTACCACAGCTTGCGTCACCACGACTCGGTCAAACAGGGAGTGAAGAATTTCCACCAACCCTGCTTTTGCCTGGGTGATGACGGGAGCGGCGTTACAAACAGCCTTCATAATACCCTCAACTGCCAAGCCCCCGCGTGATCTCCTCCGCGGTCTCTTGAAAAGGGGTAACCCCGAACCGCGAAAGTGCACTGATGAAATCGGCGCGACTCATCCCTGCTATCTCGGCCGCTTTGCTTTGACTTACTCGGCCTAATTCATACCACTTCGCCGCCGAATAAAGCCGCATCTCAAGGATCCTCTGCGCAGGATCCTCCTGCAACGCCGGGAAAATGTCATCCTCCATTTCAATCGCTAAGGTTATACTCATGACACTCCTTCCATTAAAACCGCTTGTTACCAAATAGTTAGAGAGTGGGCAACTTGGCGGGGGACTTGGGGGCGTCCGGCACCTCGGGTCGTGTTTGTCCTCAGACAACCAGCTCCCGGTGCGACCTCTGCGCCAGCATTTGCCGGAACCCCTCTTCCAGCGTGTGGCGCGGTTGCCAGCCGAGTTCGGTCTGAAGCTTGCGAGGATCGGCTTGCCAGGTCGATGTATCCCAGGTGCGCGCGGGCAGCGTGCCCCATGGGGGCTCCGCCTGGATCTCCAACACACGGCGCACCAGCGCCACCACGTCGCGCAACGAAGTCTGTACGCCGGTGCCCACGTTATACACGGCACCCCAGTCACGGGGCACAGACTGCGCCACGAGCAGGCAGGCGTCGCACACGTCATCCACATAGACGTAGTCGCGCGCGGTCGCGGGATGGACCAGCGGCGGCCACTCCCCGCGCAACCCGTGGCGAATCAGGCTGGGCATCAAACGATTGGGATCCTCATAGGGCCCGAAAGCCGAGTAGAGCCGCAGGGTGGTGAGATTGACTTTTCGAGCTTGCGCCACGCTGCGGCCGTAGAGCGTGGCCGAAGCCTTGGCTACCGCATACGCACTGTTCGGTTCCAACCACTCCGTTTCCGCTGGTGCATGATCCTTCCAGCCATACTCGGACGACGACCCCGTGTGGATGAAACTCTCGAAGCCGGTTCGCAGGCAGGCGTCCACCAGATGGATGGTGCCCAGCAGATTGGTCTGGAAGATCTGCGCGGTGTCCACCTGCCATGAATACGCACCATGTGCCGCCAGGTGGAAAATCCAGTCGGGCCGGATCTGGGCGACCGCGTGCGCGACGGCCGGCGCATCGGCCAGGTCGAGCAGGTGCAGCCGGATATCCCCCCGGATCTCCGCGATGCGCCAAGGATCATGTGCCGGACGCACCAGCAGATGAAGCGCATGTCCCTCGCGCAGCAACCGCCGCGCCAGATTCGCGCCGACGAAGCCCGTCCCGCCCGTAAGAAGTACACGTTTGCTCATGCGCAATCAGGGTCAGGCCGTCTTCTGCGCGACCATATAGAGCTTGCCCAGCGGTACCCGGAGTGGGAGGCGCCCCAGCCGCGTGTGCGTGAGCAGCGCCAGCAGGAATCGTTTTAGGGCCGCCGGCAGCGGCAGCAGCCGGGCAACATAGTGCAGCGTGTAGCGGTTCCAGACACCGCCCGTCTCCCGCACGGTAACCGGCTGCGCTTGAACCAAGCGAGATAGCGTAGCAGGAGAGAAAAGGAAAGTATGTTCCAGATCGATGATCGGGCTGCGTTCACCCAGCCGTCGCGCTGACAGGCGGTCACATTGTGGGCGCCGTACTCAAACGTACTTTGCCGGTAGAGCGCGCCCAGCGTGGCGCTATCCGCCACCGGATCGGAACGCACCAGGCCGCAGGTGTCACAGGTCACCATGCGATCATGAATCCGGTCCGGCAGGCGGCGCGCGGAGAAGAGTTCCGGCTGAAAGTCCGCCAGGTTCACGTTCGCGGCATACAATTCCTGCGCCTGCCCGGCGGTGCCGCACAGGGCGCAGTGCGTGGGGTGCAACTGGATCATGCCTCTGCCTTGGGCGCGCGTGGTCGCGGATCGTTCCAGATGCTTTCCACCAGATAGGGGGGGCGGCGCTTAACCTCATCATAGATATGCGAGAGGTAGGCGCCGATGATACTCAGGCACAACAACTGGATGCCACCGAGAAACAGGATCAGGCAGATCAGCGTGGAGAAGCCGCGCGGCGACAGGTCCGGCCAGAGCAGGCGCAAGGTAATTTGCCCCACGATCGCCAGCAGAGAAAAGAAGACCGTCACAATGGCCAACCAGGTGATGATATCCAGCGGGGCATAGGAGAAAGAAAGGATGGCCTTGCGGGCCCATCCTAGATTTTTGAATAACGAATTCGTGGTGACGCCGAACATGCGTTCCGGGCGCACATACGGCACCCCGATCTGCCGAAACCCCACCCAGGCGCGCAGCCCTCGCAGGAAGCGATTGTTCTCCGGCAATTGGTTCAAGGCTTCCACCACCCGCCGGTCGATCAGCGAAAAGTCGCCGGCATCCAGCGGAATCGGCACATAGGAGGCGGCACGGAAAACCCGGTAGAAGGCCTTGTACGCAACTTGCAGAAAGCGCGTGGCCTCGCGCCGCACACGCTCGCCATACACGACATCGTACCCCTCGCGCCATTTGGCATAAAATTCCTCAATCACTTCCGGCGGATCCTGCAGATCGCCATCCAGCAGGATCACCGCATCCCCGGTGGCGATGCGCATGCCGCTGGTGAAGGCATTCTGCGAGCCGAAATTCCGGGTGTGATTGATCACCACCACGTGCGGATCACACGCCGCCAGAGTCGACAATACTTCACGCGCGTTATCCGGACTGTTGTCATTCACGAAAATGATTTCATACGCCACGGCCAGCTTGGTGAACACCGCCGTCAACCGGGCATGCATGATCGGCACGGCGGGCGCATCGCGATAGCAGGCGATGATGGCACTCAGCTTTTTCCTGGTCGCGTCGCTCATGCCGGTTGTGCCCGCACGGTTTGCAAAGCCCTAGCTACCAGGGCCTCCCTGGCCAGTCCATATTTTTGATGCAAATACGACTGGCTGCCACTGAGCCCATCCAATACCGCACCCACTCCACAGCGGACGAGCCGGCACCGCAATCCCCGCTCCGCAATGACTTCCGCCACGAGCGATCCCAGGCCGCCCTCGCGATAGTGCGCTTCCACCGTCATCACCGCGGCAAAGCGCGCCAGCCACCCGGCCAGCTCTTCGCACGGTGCGGGGCGCAGCGTGGCCGCTACCAGCAGGGTGCCGGGCACGCCCTGCGCCGCCAACGCCTGCGCCGCCGCGGCCGCTTCTGACGCGATGCTGCCCGTGGTAATCATCAGCAGGTGGGGGCCTTCCCCCACGCATTCCAGCGTATCCAGCGAGAATCGTCCGTCCAACCCAGGCACGACGGTCTTGTCATCCTTGCCTAACCGATAATAGATTGGCCCCGGCAGATGCCAACTTGCGCGCAGGGCGGTTTCGGCCTGCTGATGATCGGCTGGTGCGATCACGGTGATCCCCGGTTGGATGCGCATCACCCCCAGATCTTCCAAGCCATAATGACTCAAGCCATTGGTGCCATATTCGAAGCCGCCGCCCATGCCAACGATACGCACCGGCAGTTGGTGTTGGATAGGACCATTGCGGATGAACTCATAGGGACGCAGTGCCGCAAAGGGGGCAATGGAGTAGACAAACGGAATGAAGCCGGCATCCGCCAGACCGGTCGCCACGCCTACCATATTCTGCTCGGCGACCCCTACGTTGATAAAGCGCCCGGGAAACTGATCCCGGAACGGTTCCAGTGCCATATAACCCAGATCGCCGGCCAGCAACATGATTCGCGGATCCTGGGCGGCCAGTGCCATCAAGGTCCGTACAAACGCGGCTCTCATGACAGCGCTCCGATTTCCGCGAGCGCCTGCGCGTATTCGCTCTCCGACATCGGCCAGTAATGCCACTTGATCTGGCTTTCCATATAGGAGACACCCTTGCCAAACACCGTGCGGGCTAGCAGCACATGCGGGGGGCCGGTGCGGGTATCGAGCGTGGCGATGGTCTCCGCCAACGCCTGCTCATGGTGTCCATCCACTTCGTGTACATCCCAACCAAACGCCTGCCAGCGGGGTGCCATGGGGGTGAGCGACAACACCTCATCCGTGTACCCGAAAGCCTGCTGCCCATTCAGATCCACCAGCACAATCAGGTTGGCTAATTTCTGGTGTGCGGCAAACATCACGGTTTCCCAGAGCGAACCCTCATTGCACTCGCCATCGCTGACCAGCGCGAAGGCGCGCCGGGGCGAATGCTGCAGGCGCGCGGCGAGGGCCGCGCCGGCTGCCAGCGCTACCCCCTGTCCGAGCGACCCGGTGGCAAAATCGACGCCCGGCAACTGCCATTCGGGATGCACCCCGAGCAGCGTATGATCCCCGCCATACCGGTTCAACTCTTCGGCGGACAACCATCCGCGCAACTGCAACGCCGCATAGAGCGCCAGCGCCGCATGCCCCTTGGAAAGCACAAACCGATCGCGCTCCGGGTCGGCCGGATGCTCCGCCCGCAAAACCCGGCCATACAGCACGGCCAAAAGATCCGCGACGGACAGCGCCGACCCAATGTGCCCAACATGGGCCCGCATCGCCTGTTCCAGGACGATCCGGCGAATCTGCTGTCCCGTCATAAAAGGCGACTCACTCGGCATCATATCAGCAATTCTCATGATGGCATTCGGCGGGTCCCGCGGCCCCGCTACCTGCCACCATGCGGTGATTTCACACGGTTATGGGTAGGGCGGAGCCGCCGGACCCGCCGCCCCAAGTCCGCCATGAGAATGACTGGCATCATGTTCTTTCCCAAGCGGCGGGTTCCGGGTTTGGGATCGCGCCGGGGCCGCCGCGCGTCTACGACAGCAACTGCGCGAGGTATTCGCCGTAGGCCGATTTACGTAGCGTCTGCGCCAGCCGTGCCAGCTGCGTGCGATCAATGAAACCCATGCGCCAGGCGATCTCCTCAATGCAGGCAATCTTCAAACCCTGTCGGTCTTCAATCGCCTTGACGAAGGCCGTGGCATCGGCCAGGGCCTCGTGCGTGCCCGTGTCCAGCCAGGCAAACCCGCGCCCCAGCAACTGCACATTGAGCGTGCCGCGGCGCAGGTACTCGCGGTTCACATCCGTAATCTCGTATTCCCCGCGGGGCGACGGCTGCAGATTGGCAGCAATCTCCACCACGTCGTTGTCGTAGAAGTAGAGCCCGACCACCGCATGATTGGATTGGGGTTTGGCTGGTTTCTCCTCGATGGAAGTCGCGCGCCCGTCGGGCCCGAACGCCACCACGCCATACCGTTCCGGATCGCGCACATAGTAGCCAAACACCGTGGCACCCGGCTGGGCACTGGCGGCATGGAGCGTGGCGCTGAAGCCCGTGCCGTAAAACACGTTATCTCCCAGGATCAGGCAGACCGGATCCTGGCCGATGAACTCCCGGCCCAATACAAAGGCCTGCGCGAGTCCGTTGGGTTTCTCCTGCACCTGATAGGAGAGCTGCATGCCGAGCTGCGCACCTTCCCCCAGCAGCGCGCGAAACATGGGCGTGGCTTCCGGCGTGGAGATGATCAGCACCTCGCGGATCCCGGCCAGCATCAGGGTGGAGAGCGGATAGTAGATCAACGGCTTATCGTAGACCGGCAACAGCTGTTTGCAGACCACTTGGGTGGCCGGATAGAGGCGGGTGCCGGCGCCGCCGGCCAGAATGATACCTTTGCGTGGCATAAGAACTCCTGTACGTTTTTTACTTGGCGGTGCCGAGGCGTTCGCCCTGATACTTGGCAGCGCGGATGGGGCGCCACCACCAGTCATTCGCGAGATACCACTGAATCGTTTGTCGCAGGCCGGTCTCAAAGCTTTCCTGGGGCTGCCACCCCAACTCCGTCCGTATGCGGGAACTATCGATGGCATAACGCTTGTCGTGTCCCGGGCGGTCGGCCACAAAAGTGATCAGTCGGCGGCGCGGTCCGCTGGCAACGGGGCGCAACTCATCCAGAATATCGCAGACGGTCTGCACCACATGGAGGTTGGTACGTTCGCTGTTCCCGCCGATATTATACGTGCGACCAGGTTCGCCGCCGGTCGCCACCTGAATGAGGGCGCGGGCATGATCCTCGACAAAGAGCCAATCCCGCACGTTATCGCCGGTGCCATAAACGGGGAGCGCTTTCTCTTCGAGCGCATTGAGAATGATCAACGGAATCAATTTCTCCGGGAAATGAAACGGCCCGTAATTATTGGAGCAGTTGGTCACCAGCACGGGCAGGCCGTAGGTGTGATGCCAGGCCCGCGCCAAGTGATCGGACCCGGCCTTACTGGCGGAATAGGGTGAGCGGGGATCATAAGGCGTGGTTTCGGTAAAAGCGCCGGTCGGGCCCAGACTGCCGTAGACTTCATCCGTCGAGACATGCAGAAAACGGAAGCGTGCGCGCGCGGCGGCAGGCAGGGCGGTCCAATAGTGCCGCGCCGCATCCAGCAGCGTATAGGTGCCCACCAGGTTGGTATGGATAAAGGCGGAGGGTCCATCAATGGACCGGTCCACATGGGATTCCGCCGCCAGATGCAGGATCGCCTCCGGCTGAAACGCGGACAAGGCCGCATCCATGGCCGCACGATCGCAGATGTCCGCTTGCCGGAACTCATAGCAGGGACCGTGATGGACACTCTGCAGCGAGGCCAAGTTGCCGGCATAGGTCAACTTATCTATGTTCAGGACCGTATGGGCGCCGGTGCCGGTCAAACGCCGTACCACAGCCGATCCAATGAAGCCAGCCCCACCAGTAACAAGCACGCGCATGCAGATTCCTCCTGGATTATTACGACCGGGTCACAGACCCTGTGACGGGGGCCAGCGCTTCCCGGGGCAGAAACGCCGGGGCACAAGCCAGACAGAGGGCCCACGTCATCAGGACGGCCGGCGCGCGAAACGGCAGATCGATCATGCTATGAATCACCGTGGCGGCCGTGCCCGCCAAAATCGCATAGACCGGCGCGGGCACACGCAGCAGCATCGGCACATACGGATTGTCCCAATCCACCACCGGCACCGTGCGTAGCATCCGCCAGGTTCCCTGCAGAATGGGGCGCAACAGAACATACAGGACGCCTAGCATCAACCCCAAGCCGACCACCCCATGTTCCGCCAGGAATTGCAGCGCATCATTATGCACATTGGCCATCCCTTTACCCTGCAGCATCTGGGTCCATTCATCCGGCGTCACATAGTCCTGTACCAGATGGCGGTAGCCCCAGCCACCCACGCCAAACACCGGGTAGTCACACGTCATGGCCCAGGCACTGCGATACTGAAACAGGCGGCCACCAATCGCATCGAAATAGATCGTCGCGGGGCGCACGGTGGCCAGCTCCGCGCAGGCCGGGAGGGCGGGTAGGGAGCGATACACCCCCGCGGACAACAGCACCAGCAATAACGCAAAGGTCACCCCCTTGATGCGGGTACTGATCCGAACCCGGCCCCAGGCCGCCAGGATACAGGCCAGCCCGCCGACCGCCAAAATCAGGATGCTCAACAACATGGCGCCGCGCGAGCGGGAGCCAAACACCCCCGCCAGATTCAGAATCACGGGCCACAACAAACGCCAGGACCCGCGCGTGGCCTCCTTATCCATCACCGCCTGGAACCACAGACCCCCACTCACCGTGAAAAGCAACGTGAAAAATTCCCCCGCGTGATTCTCATAGCCGAAGGTCGCAAAGAAATGCGCCGGCAGCGGTGTCATGCCATAGAGCGCGCGCGTGCCGCTGCCTTCCTGCACCCAGCCAAAGACGGCCAGCAGGGCCCCCCCCCAGATCAGACATGACAGCAGTTGTCGCCGACCCTGCCGGCTGATGCCATGACGGGCCGCCAGCAACGCCAGCAGGACCGGAGGAAACCAATAGAGCTGCTGACGGGACTCGGTGGCATCCATGCTGAAGGGGATCCAACTACTGAGCGCCAGTCTGGCCGCGTGGGCATCCGCGGAGACAGCCAGCCCCGCGCTGGGGCTATTCCCCCATTGCACCACCAGTAGCGCGGTCAAGGCCGCGCCCAGCCACAGCACGGGGTCATGCCACACCCGCCGCCACACCCGCCGCCGCGCTTCCGGCAGGGTCTCGTGCGGCCGGCCATGCGGGAGCATGAGCATGGCATTGAGCAGGAGCACCAGGAGCCACGGCACGGCTGACAAATGATCAACCCGGGTGCCACCGTGCACCCAGGTTAGGAACCATACCACCAGGAGGAGGTGTACCAAGATCAGATTGCGAAGCAGAAAATTCATAGGCGCACCGCGTGGCTCCCTTACACCCGATGATACGAGCGATACCAGCGCACGAACTTGGGAACCCCCACGGCAATCGGCGTCGTCGGCGCATACCCCACCGCCGCATGCAGGCGCTCGACACTGGCATACGTCGCCGGCACATCGCCATCCTGCATAGGCAGCAAGTCCATCTTCGGCTCGGCAATCCCCAACTCCTGCGCCAGCAGGTGGATCAGATCAAGCAGCCTTTCCGAGCGATTGTTGCCGATATTGAAGATTTCGCACCGCGGCAACGTGGCAGCCTGGATGCACGCCGTCACCCCCGCGACAATATCATCCACATAGGTGAAATCGCGGTGCATGTCGCCGTAATTGTAGACGGGAATCGCCCGCTGCTGCAACATGGCCTCCGTGAACAACCACATGGCCATATCCGGGCGTCCCCAGGGACCGTAGACGGTAAAGAAGCGCAGGCCAATGGTTTGCAAGCCGAACAAATGACTATAGCTGTGGGCCATGAGTTCATTGGCTTTTTTGGTGGCGGCATACAGGGACAACGGCGCATCCACCCGCTGATCTTCGGTAAACGGCAGCACGGTGCTGCCCCCGTACACCGAGGAACTGGACGCATAGATGAGCCGCGGGGTGGGCCGGGCATGGCGACAGCATTCCAGAATATTGAGAAATCCCTCAAGATTGGCGCGCTGATAGGCCTGCGGGTGCAGCAGCGAATAGCGCACGCCGGCCTGGGCGGCCAGGTGGACCACGCAGGCCGGCTGACGCTCGGCCATCAGCTGTTCCAGCCGGGGACGATCGCACACATCCATTTCATAACCGCGATAGCCGACGCTGTTTGCCAGTTGGTCATGGCGATCCCGCTTCAACTGCACGCGATAATAGTCATTGAAGTTGTCCACCCCAATGACGGTCTGGCCCTGCGCCAGCAGGTGACGGGCCAGGTGGAAACCGATAAAGCCGGCTGTACCCGTAATCAGGATAGGTTGCATAAAGGCGCTGCTCCTTACACCAGGCCGGCCTGGCGTGCGCGTCGGCCAGTCTGGTCTTGGATACCCGTACTAGGTCCAGGGCAGGCTCCGCCCCCGTGGATTATGCGTGCGCTTGATAAACCGCATTCCATAACACTTTGCCATGAAGCATGTTGAACAAGTAATACGTCTGCTCGCGCCGCGCCTCCGGAGCCAAGCCGTACTCGCGTCACGAATGCGCTTCTATGGTAGCAAAACTTGCCGGCTTTTTGCCACTAGCGATTCACGCGGGTCGTGCCGTCGTGTCAGGCGCAGCCAGGATCCGGCCACACCCGCCGCCGGCCCGCTGCATGGTCTTTTCCTGAAGACCTGGTTCTGTGGACTCCCCGCCGGGCGGAATCTAGCCACAAAAAGCACAAAAGACACAAAAGAAAGCGGTTTATTTCCGAGTAGGGCTGGGGCTTGCGCCCCAGCCCCCTCACAGACCCGTGCGAGCGGATTTCCCGCACACGGTTCTTCGGTTTAGGGATTTGCTTAAGCCGTTGCCATCCTTATCCTTGGTTTTGGTAGTGGTTTCTGTTCCAGCATCCGGTTGAATCGGTCCCATGTCCATTGCTGGGCATGGTGTCCACTTCGTCGTCGCAGGCTTTTGAGCCA
>CAIOST010000202.1 GCA_903861045.1 uncultured bacterium
CTCGATCACGTGGGCAACATCGAGCGCCTCGGCCACCACCTCGATGAGCAGCAGTGGAGCCTCGACGGTGTGCGCAGGCGCGAGCAGAGCAAGGCCCCCTGCCTCTGCCCCCTGTCTCTCTGACCTCTGACCCCTTCCCCAGCATCCATTGACCATCGCTTTGAAGAAATGATAGTGTGCCCATACATGTTTCAGAACCGCAAAGTGGTTGTTGTCATGCCCGCCTACAATGCGGCGCAAACCTTGCGTCGCACCTACGACGAAGTCAGACAACAAAGCGTGGTCGACCATGTCATCGTCGTGGATGATGCCAGCCAGGACCAGACCGTGGACGTAGCCCGCGAGCTCCCCGGCGTGCAGGTGGCCCGCCATGATCGTAATCGCGGCTACGGCGGCAACCAAAAGACGTGTTACCAGCTAGCCCTGGCAGCCGGTGCTGACATCGTCATCATGGTCCACCCGGATTACCAGTATACGCCCAAGCTGATTCCGGCCATGGCCAGCCTGATCGGCAGCGATCTTTATCCCTGCGTGCTGGGCTCACGCATTCTGGGCGGACACGCCCTACGCGGCGGCATGCCCCTTTGGAAATATGTGGCGAACCGCGCCTTGACCCTGGCCATGAACCTGCTGCTCGGCGCCAAACTCTCCGAGTACCACACCGGCTACCGCGCCTTCGACGCGCGCCTCCTGCGACGCCTGCCCCTGCAGGCCAATAGCGATGATTTCGTCTTCGATGCCCAATTGCTGGCCGAGATCCTCTGGCAAGATGCCACCATCGCAGAGATCAGTTGCCCCACCGCCTACTTTGCCGCCGCCTCCTCCATCAACTTCCAGCGCAGCGTCATCTACGGCTGCGGCTGCCTCCTGACCGCGCTAAAATTCCGCCTGGCACGCTGGCGCTGGCTGCGCACCCCGTTGTTCCCCAGCTAACAGGTGACTAGGGTGCACTCAGGGTTCAGATCAGGGTTCAGATCAGGGTTCAGATCAGGGTTCAGGGAAAAATTTTGGACCACGCGCGGCGCGCCGTCGACTGAATAATGCGCTATCGCACACATGAGTGTATGGCATTTCCATAGGTGCGATCGCTCACAACCAAACAAAAATCCGCGCCATCCGCGTCATCCGTAGCTCTAAGAGCTCCTGGTCGGCCAGCGTGTGCCGCACGATCGCGCGATTTGCCAGTCTGCGCGGCCTTTGTTACTCTATGGGGGTGTTGGATCCCCGTTATCAGGAGCAGTGTCATGCCGAGATTTTTTAATGTGGCCGGGCCCTGCGTGCCGGCGGAGCACTATCTGGTGCCGGCGCTGGCACGCCTGCCGCAGATCCCCGGGCTGATCGCCCATAAACAGTTCTTCGTGATCCATGCAGCGCGGCAGTCGGGTAAAACCACGCTGCTCAAGGCGCTGGCGCGGGACTTGAATGGCAAGGGCACGCATGTCGCCCTCTATTGCTCGCTGGAGATGGGGCAGGGCATTCCGGATGCGGCGCAGGGGGTTCCGGCCATCCTTCGGTCACTGGCGTCCTCGCTGGAGTTCAGTCCGTTCTGGTCGTCGTTGTCGCTGCCACCACCCGACTTGGCCGATACGACGGCCGGGGTCAAGCGCTTCCTGGCACACCTCGCACACAAGGCCGGTAAGCCGCTGGTGGTGTTGTTCGACGAGGCCGATTGCCTTTCCGGCCAGACGCTGATCTCCTTCTTGCGTCAACTGCGCGACGGCTATGTCAACCGCGACCAGGCGCCGTTCCCGGTTTCCGTGGCGTTGGTTGGCATGCGCAACATCCGCGACTATAAGGCCAGTGTGCGGCCTGAGAGCGAGACGCTCGGCTCGGCTAGTCCCTTCAACATTGCAACCAAGGCGTTGACGCTGATAAATTTTACGCGCCCGGAGATCGCGGCGCTCTACGGGCAGCACACGGCCGATACCGGGCAGCTCTTCGAGGCGGCGGCGATTGACCGCGCGGCCTACTGGAGCGGTGGCCAGCCGTGGCTGGTGAACGCGCTGGCCCGTGAGTGCGTCGAAGAGATCTTGAAAAACGATGCCGGCCTGCCGGTGACCGCGGAGCACATGGACCAGGCCGCCGAGACCCTGCTACGCCGACGCGACACGCATCTCGATAGCCTGCTCGAACGGCTTAAGGAGCCGCGTGTGCAGCGCATCGTTGAACCGGTGATCCTGGGGCAGGAAGAGACGTTTGATTTGTTGTCAGACGATTGCCGCTATGTACTCGACTTGGGCATCCTGAAGCAGGAGGGCGGGGTGTTGCTGCCGTCCAACCCGATTTACGCAGAAGTCATTCTGCGTACGCTGGTCTACAATACGCAGCAGCAAATGACACGCACGATCCCTCAGTCCCCCTGGGTGGTTGGCGACCGGCTCGACATGAGCGGGCTGTTGCGGGCCTTTCAGGGGTTCTGGCGCGAGAATAGCGAAATCTGGCAGGAGCGCTACGACTACCGCGAAGCGGCACCGCACCTCATCCTGCAGGCCTTTTTACAGCGGGTGATCAACGGCGGCGGGCAGCTTGTGCGCGAGTATGCGCTGGGGCGTCAGCGCCTCGATCTGCTGGTCTGCTGGCAGGCGCAGCGCTACGCGCTGGAGCTCAAGCTAAAGACGCAGTACCGCCAGCCCGCGCTCGCGCAGGACCAGCTTTTTGGCTATCTCGACCGTTTGGGGCAGACCGAGGGTTGGCTCGCGGTTTTCGATCGCGACCCGGCCGTGAGCTGGGAGGCCAAGCTGACCTGGCAAACGCTCACGCGGGATGGCAAGACTATCCATGTGGTGGGGCTCTAAATTTAGCGAACCAACTAGCCCTAACGGGAAGTTGCGCTACGGATGACGCGGATGGCGCGGATTGTTTGGTGGCGAGATCGTAACTGCGCGGGTGCCAGTGTTCAGTGTTCCGGCCGGCGGGGCCGCCGGACCCGCCACCGCCAAAGGAATGTGACGGGAAGGGGAGCGATGCGCCTGTTGGAACCGCGAATGCACGCGAATGCACGCGAATGGAGTATGCCTTCCGGCCGGTAGGGCGGGGCCGCCGGACCCGCCGCCGCCGCAGGAATGTGGGAAAGCGCGACCAAGGTCGCGCACTGGTCTCACAGGCTCTCTGCAACGCGGCAGGTGTGGAGTGCGGCGGCCGCAGGCGGTGAGCGCCGTCGAACCGCCGCAGGCGGTGAGCGCCGTCGAACTGCCGCAGGCGGTGAGCACCGTCGAACCGCCGCAGGCGGTGAGCACCGTCGAACCGCTTGACGCCGCTTTTCTCCGCCGCGGCCGCAGGCGGTGAGCGCCGTCGAACCGCTTGACGCGGCGCCGCACGCATCCCGCTCACGCCCCCTGTCGCCCGCCATCCCCGGCCGTGTATTCTGCCCCGGGCGTGGCAAGCGGTTCGACTGCGCTCACCATCTGCGACCCCGCCCGCACCGGGCGAGCACCTGGTTGGCGCTGCGCGAACCAGAGTTGATTCCCGGCACGCTGCAGGGCCTGTTGGGCCTGGCGGCGGGTCAGACGCGGGAACTCGACACGGCCTTCCCTGAGGCTTTTAGCGA
>CAIOST010000203.1 GCA_903861045.1 uncultured bacterium
CAGCAACCCCGCCCCCCGCCGCGGCCAGGCCGGAGCTTCCCCTGGGGATATTTTCCCGCTGCGGCAGACCCCGCACCCCCCCGTTTCCCCCGAGGTAACCGCCTAGGCAATCCTGACGTTGCAGCAGGCGCTGATGAGGGGAGGCGGTCGGACGGTGGTACGGTTGAACGGTCGGACTGTCGGACCGTCCGCACGCGGCGCACTTCGTCAATTTGTTTAGGCTACACGCTCCCGCGGCCGGTGCGCTTTTTCTTTTTAGCCGCCAAAAAAGGGGCGGCGTAACCACTCAGGTATCAGGGTTCGGGGTTCAGGGAATACCTGGTGATTCGCCCTGCTTTGTTCGACCAAATAGCCACACCCCAAACGCGCGACCGCTCTGGCGGTGAAATCCGGCCTGAACCCCGAACCCTGAACCCTTCCCGCCTGAGTAGTTACGGGGTGGCAAAAGAAAAAGCGCCAGCCGGCACGGCAGGGCACCGGCCAGCCTTTGACGTGCCCAGCAGCCCCGGCGGCGGGCGATCTGGTGACTACACGGACAAAGAGGCGGCCGGAATTGGAGGGCGCTGCTGGGGTGGTTGGGCGGCTAATTCGTCCGCGTGTGCGCCGGTAAACGGCTACGCCGTCTTGAGAACCATGTCCAACGCCTGCAGGACGAATTTTTGCTTTTCCTTCGGCAACGACTGAATCTTTTCCAACTGCCGTTGCACCATCGGCGAGGGGCCACGTTTCCGTTGGTCGGGTTGCTTGTCTTCCTGCAACTCACCTACGTCCATGCCCAGCACTTCCGCCATCCGTGCCAAGGTGTAAACGGGAATGTTGCGGTGTCCGGCTTCATAGTCTGCAATCACTTGCTGACTCAAATCGACCAACTTGCCGAACTCCGTTTGCGTCAGACCGGCAGCCTTGCTGTTACCGACCAGCTACCGGCGCAAGTAGCACGACGGCCGAACCGACCACGATTTCCGGCGGCAGCAATCAGCCGCGCCAGCTATCCTGGACCGGCGATGGCCGCTTCGATGGCCTGTCGACCTACCGCAATTTAGCCGGGTTACAGATCACCGATGCGGTGGCATTCAGTCTCTATTATGCTGTGCAGTTAAATCGCTATGGCGAAGTCGAGGAGAAGTACACCCAGATGCTCCGGCCAACGTTTTATCGACACAAGGGGAAGACGCTGGGGTACTAAGAGTAACCTGTAACGGAACAGCGTGAGGAGGTGATGTATGTGGCAATGGATGATTAGTTTTACCTTGCTGGCAGGCATGGCTAGAACCTTGCTATGCCTCCGCCTGATGTGTATCATATATACACCTTGGAGGTTAGCCATGCGAACCAACGTAGTCATTGATGATCGGCTGATGGGGCGAGCCCTGACTGCCGGACCCTACCATACCAAGCGTTCAGCTATTGAAGCAGGGTTGAAACTTCTGGTGCAGGTCGGCAGTCAGCGCAAACTGAAGGATTTACGGGGAAAGATCGCATGGCATGGTGATCTGGATGCGATGCGCCGCGATTGACATGATTATCGTAGATACATCAGCCTGGATTGAGTATTTTCGCGACGGCACAACGACGGTGGTTCAGAAGGTTGCGCACAACCTGGAACATGAACTCATCGGCATTGGCGACTTGATCTATTGCGAGATCATGCAGGGCATTTCGTCCGCGAGGGAGCGCCGGGTGGTATCCGAACTGCTGCTCTCGCTTCCCCAATATGAAATGGTAGGGTTTCAAATGGCCGGGTGCTCGGCAGCGAACTACAGCATGCTGCGAACGCGGGGCATCACAGTCCGCAAGACCATCGATGTGCTCATTGGCACGTTTTGCGCTGAGAACGGCTACGGACTCATCCACCATGATCGCGATTTCGATCTGATGGCCAACCATATCGGGCTCCAGGTCGTGTGAAACAAACTATGGGCGGCGCTGGTTGCGGGTGGACAACGGTCGGGTGGGGGGAGAGTGCGGGCGCCTTGAAAGCGGTGCCGCCCTGCGGTTGTCACCGCACTCCAAGCCGGCCGCGCTAGCATGGGAGGCGATCGATCGCCCTGTTGTCCGACAGATGATGCTACGCGCGTCAATAGAGAAAGCCCATGAGATAGAGCGGGATGGTGGTTTTGTTCCCGGCCAGAATGTCATCCTTAACTACGTATGCCCGCCGGGGTGTCTTGGGAAGTTGTTTTGCCCCTTTGCCACGTCCGCCGACTTCGAACACGGCGTCGCCGATGCTAAAGTCACCACCCTCGGCGCTGTAGGCCACGGCGTGGCCGGCGTTCTGAGCGGAAGTCAGGAAGAACAACTCGCGTGTGGTCCCCGTGTCCACGGGCTGGCCAATTCCCTCGCAAATGGCTTGGTACAAGGTCGTGTTGTCCAAATAGGTTTTCTGTGGCTTACGGATCAAGACATGTCCGCGTGCGTCCGGATGCAGCATGCGGATCAAACCGGTTTCCTGCAGAATCATGAGGTAGTTCAGGGCGGTCTTGTCGTTTACGCCGAGGCTGGCCCCCAACTTGTGGGCATTGAGGGTGCCGGGCGGAATGGTGGACAGGAAATAGAGAATCTTGCGGAAGCAGTGCAAATTTTCGGTTTTGAGCCGATAATAGGTCGCCACATCCTCGTAGATGGTCTTGTCCACCACGGCGCGAACCTTGTCGTAGAAACGGGGTCCTTCCTCGAAGATATAGGGATAGTACCCTTCACGGAGGTAGCGCCGGAAATACCCGGCGAGTTTCGGGAGCTGTGCCAGTTTGACGGATGCGGCGCCGGGGTCCTGCAGCAGACTTTCCAGCGGCAGGGCACGGTGATGGGCACCTGTGGCGAAGTTGAGGTATTCACGAAACGAAAGCCCGGGTAGATGGTAAAACGCCGCGCGGCGGGAAAGATCATAGCCGCCCTTGGTCAGGCTTAGACTCGAGCTGCCGGAGAACACCACGCGCACCGCCGGAAAGGAGTCGTGGATATTTTTGAGTTCCTGCTCCCAGCCGTCGTACTTGTGAATCTCGTCGAAAAAGAATACGTTCGTGCCCTGCGTCGTGAACAGTTCACGTACAAACTCCAGCAGGCTGATCTTGTTGAAGTAGATATGGTCGGCTGAGGCATAGAAGGCTTCGTCGGTCTTGCCCAGTCGCTCACGGATGTACTGCAGCATCAGCGTCGTTTTTCCGACGCCGCGCGGCCCGATCAGCCCGACCAGGCGCCCCTTGGCCTCGAAGGTCTCGAACAGGAAGCGATGCGTTGTCGCAGGCGCGGCTGCCAGCAACCGCCGATACGTGTCGCGCAAGGTGTCGATCATTTGGAGTGTACTCCTAGTAATATAGCTAGGATTAAGAGTACACTACCATGTGGCAACTTGCAAGACAAGGACACAAAGGGACGCGAACCTAGGGTCGCTTTGGGGGACGTGTCGACTGAATCCCGTGCATGTGCGGGGGGTGACCGGCAAGCCGTTGTTGGATCGGTTGGCGGTGCTGCGGGCACACCGATGGAGCAGTTATCCGGGCTACAGCGGACAGGGGGCGCGCTTCGAGCTGGTGTGCGAGGGGCCGATGCTGGTGCTGGTAGCGCGGGTGTGCGGCGTGGGCGTGGCGGAGTTGTCGGCGCATCGCGGGTCAGGCTGGGTCAAGGGTTTGGCCGGCCTGATGCTGGTCAAGTATGCGAATCTGACGCAACGCGAGGCCGCCGGCCGGCTTGGATTGGCGACAGGGGCGGGCGTGAGTTATCAGATCCGGAAACTACACCGGCAGATGGCAAGCCACGCCAATCTCCGGCAGCAGGTTGCGAAAGCCACCAAAGTGCTGGAGTCGTCGCGTGCGTGAAGGTTAAACCGCATTACTTAGTGGCTTGAGGGCTGACCCCTTGAAGCGCCCTCACCCCTTGGCAGACTGAACGCGCCCCCGGCGGAGCCGGGGGGGCGCGTTCAGTTTGCCCTTTGAGGGTTGGCGAAGTAGCGCACGGTTGGGCGGAAATCCAGTTGCACATCTGCCGAAAGGCAGTATGCTTGTACGCGCGATATGAATGCGCCCGTCGAGCTAGATGGTATGGCCGGTGCGGAGGTGGCTACCGTCACCGCCAGTGTGGTGCGGTATGCCCTGGCCTTCGGGTTGTCGCTGCTGGGTGCCCTGGTGGCAACACCCCTCGTGCGCACGCTGGCCGGCCGCATCGGCATGATGGACCAACCGGACGAACGTCGGATCCATGCGAAACCTACGCCGCGCGGCGGCGGGTTGGCTGTTTTTGCCGCCTTTCATCTAACAGTTTTTTTGCTGCTGGGGTGGAACGAGGGCGGTTTCGGCCCGACCTTCCCCGCGGGGTGGTGGCCGTTCTTCCTGAGCGTCTCCTCGCTGCTGGTGGCTATTGGTCTGCTGGACGACCTGTTTAGCCTTAAGCCGTGGTTCAAACTGGCCGGTCAGGTCGTAGTGGCCGCCAGCCTCTGCGCCTACGGCGTAAACTTCAGCGCGTTCTTTGCGGTGAATTTTCCGCCCTGGGTGAACTATTTCCTGACCGTGCTCTGGATTGTCGGCATGATCAACGCGTTCAACCTGATTGACGGGCTGGATGGCCTGGCTTCCGGGTTAGCCTTCATTGCGGCGCTGGGGTTGGCCATCACCATGTTTTTTCGAAATATGTCCGGTGCCGCCATTCCCTTTCTGGCACTGGCCGGCGCTTGCCTCGGTTTCCTGCGGTACAACTTTCACCCGGCCAGTGTCTTCCTGGGTGATACCGGCAGCATGTTTATCGGGCTAACGCTGGCCACGCTGCCGCTGCTGACGGCCTCCAAGCAGGAGTTGCTGGCTTCGATGGGTGTGCCGCTGCTGATGTTGGGAATTCCGCTCTATGACACCGTGATTGCAATCTGGCGGCGCTCGGTGCGCGCGGCGCTGCCGGATACGGCCTTGCGGGGGGTGCAGCGGTTGCGGTTGATGCAGGGAGACAAGGAACATCTGCATCATCGCCTGCTGGCCAAGACGTTGAATCAGGGCCAGGCGGCCATGTTGCTCTATATCGTAAACATCGTACTGGTTGTTATCGGCTTGGCGGCCATGCTGCTCGGAAAGCGTGCGCCCGGGATCTATCTGCTGGCTTTTGTGGTGGCGGTCTTTGTGATGGTCCGGCACCTGACGCGGGTGGAGCTCTGGGATTCCGGCCGGGTTTTCCTGTCGCACACGCGGCAGACGCTATCGCAGCGGCTGGTGGTGCCGGCCTATGTGGGGCTGGATCTCGTGCTGCTCGCCGCGGCCTGGGTGGGCGGACGACTGCTGGCGGACCTGTCGCTGGATAAGCAGGAGATCAAGATCCTGCTCCCCTGCGCGGTCGCGCCGGTCTTTATCATGTTGGCCCTGGCACGTGTCTATACCAGGGTCTGGTCGCGGGCGCTCTTGCGCGAATATGCGCTGGTGGCCGTGGCGGTGACGGCCGGTGTCCTACTAGCGTCCGGGATTGTCATCCTGAGTGATCTACCGCAGGCCGGATGGCAGCGCGGCATGCTGTTGTATCTGGTCCTGGCCGTCGTATTTACGGTAACCATTCGGCTGGTTGGCGAGACGATTCGTGACAGCATTGCCGCCATGGAGCGGTTGACCCTGCTGGACCAGCCGAAGGTAACCCGCTTGGTGGTGTGCGGGGGCGGCGAGCGGCTACGCCTCTTTTTGCGGGAACGGCGCAACCGGACCGGCAGCAATACACGCGTCGTGGTCGGCGTACTGGATGACGATGTCAATTTGCGCGGCCGGCTGGTCATGGGGTATCCGATCCTAGGCACGTTTGAGGATTTGCCGGAGGTGGTAAAGGCTCAGAGAATTCAGGAGGTGGTCATTACCGCCCAGGTGACCGACGAGCGGCGTGAGTGTCTGGTGGCATTGGCCCAAGCGTCCGAGGTGCCGCTGCTGGAATGGTCGGTGGCGGAACGCAAACTGACCTAGCCTTTACGCAGGCAACACGGTATGGTTATCGCCCAACGACCAACGCCGCCTGCCGGAGAGGGAAATCATGCCTGCCACAAATCGCTTCATCATTTCCGTGCTGCTGCCTGACCGCGTGGGCGCGCTGCGCGACGTAACGGCGGCGATCGTCAAGTTGGGTGGCAACATCGGTGGCATCCGCCAGAACATCGTGGAGGGGTTCTTTACGCTGGTCTTTAGCGCGGAACATCCGGCGCCGGTCTCGGCCGACACGATTCGCGCGGAACTGGTTGCCCGGTTGGAAGCCGCCGCCGCCGTACACGTGCGGTTGTGCGAGGGGCGAGCCGTGGCGCCGCGTCTGGCGGGGGGCTGCTATGTGGCGATGACGCGCGGGGTGGATCGCCCCGGGACCATTCACGCCATCAGCTCGTTTTTTGTGGAATACGGCATCAATATCGAGGACTGGCAGGTCGAATCGGACGGGGTCGATGTGGTCTACACGGCACAAATCGTGATTCCGGCCGCTGCCGATTTCCGTATTATCCAGCATGCTTTCCGTGCGCAGATGCAGGCCCGCGGCCTGACCGGTACGATCTGTCACGAAAACATCATCCGCGCCACCAACGAAATCGGTCCGATCAAGGAATTGCTGCGGCGGTAGCCGGCGCGACCCTTGCCTAGCCCCTCAACCGAAAGCACACCCCATGCTGACACGTCAGGAAGTCCTCTCTACGTTGCGAATGGTCCAAGAGGAGCACTTGGATGTACGCACCGTCACTCTCGGGATCAATCTGCTGATTTGCGCCAACCGCGATCCGGACGCCCTGGTGGCGGCGGTGCGGGCGCGGATCGTGGCGCAGGCGCGCGATCTGGTGCGCCTGTGCGACGAAACCGCGGCGCGCTATGGGGTGCCGATCGTAAACAAGCGGCTAGCTATTTCGCCGGCCAGCATGCTGCTGGAAGGGCATACCCCGGCCACGGCCGTGCGACTGGCTCAGGCCCTGGACCAGGCGGCGGCCGAGGTGCAGGTCGATCTGATTGGTGGCTTCTCGGCCTTTGTGCAAAAGGGGATCACGCCGGGCGAAAGGGCGCTGCTGGATGCGTTGCCGGAGGCGCTGACTGGTACGCAGCGGGTATGTGCCTCGGTGAATGTTGGCACCACGCGGGCCGGCTTGAATGTGGATGCCACCCGCCTGGTGGCGGAGCGACTGCTGCAGGCGGCGGAGGCCAGTCGCGCCCAGCGCGGCTTTGCCTGCGCCAAGCTGGTGGTCTTTGCCAATATGCCGGAGGACAACCCCTTTATGGCCGGCGCGGTGCTCGGGCCGGGCGAGGCCGAGCGCGTGATCAATGTCGGCGTTAGCGGCCCCGGCGTGGTGAAGCGTGCGGTGGACCGCTTGCTGCGGCGGGATCCGGCGGCGACCCTGAATGAGCTGGCAGAAGAGATTAAACACACGGCGTTTCGTGTGACGCGTACCGGCGAGCTGATCGGCCGCGAGGTGGCGGACCGTTTGGGGGTCCCCTTTGGCGTGGTGGATCTGTCGCTGGCGCCCACACCGCGTGTCGGCGACAGCATTGGCGAAATCTACCAGAGTCTCGGCATTACCCGCCTGGGTGCGCCAGGAACCACGGCGGCCGTGATGCTCTTGAATGACGCCGTCAAGAAGGGGGGCGCCTTTGCCTCCAGTTCCGTCGGCGGTTTGTCCGGTGCCTTCATCCCCGTGATGGAGGACCATGCGCTCTCCCAGGCCATGTCGGAAGGGACGCTGACGCTGGAGAAACTGGAAGCCATGACCGCGGTCTGCTCCGTAGGGCTGGATATGATCCTGCTGCCGGGCGATATCTCCGCAGAGTCCATCGCCGGCATCATTCTCGACGAGGCGGCCATCGGCATCTCCAACCGCAAGACCACCGGCGTGCGCGTGATTCCGGTGCCGGGGGCTAAATTTGGCGACTATGTGGACTTTGGCGGGTTGTTTGGCGCCGGGACCGTGACGCAGCCGGCCTGCCCGGAAGGGGGCGGCCCCTTTGTCCGCCGCGGCGGCCACATCCCCGCACCCATCCACAGCCTGATGAATTGATCCCGGGCGGCCGGCGGCGTGATGCAAGGGCGTGGAGGGAATGGCGAAGGTTCAGGGTTCAGGGGGCGGGGTTCGGGTGAATGAACCACGCGTGGGAGGTAGCGGGGCCGCCGGACCCGCCGCAGCCGCAGGATGTGGCAGGTGTTAGGTGGGGGTGGGGCGGGGCCGCCGGACCCGCCGTGCCTGAGGCGCGCCACGGGAGTGCGTGTACCACGAGGATCTGTTGAATGTGGCCGGTGTTAGGTCGGTTGATCGGAACCGCGAGTGCACGCGAATGGCCGCGAATGTGAGAGGGGGAAGGTGCTAGGTGGTAGGTGTTCGGTGGTGGGTTTAACCTAGACCCGGAACTTGAACTTCCCTTTGGCCTATAATCCACTCGTGGGCAACTTGTTATAACGTGGGACCGCGATGCCATTTGGAACTGTCCGTGTTGATCTGTTGCACAGTCATTCTCTTTTTGACGAACGCGCCTTAAGCGCGCGATGCACGGACATACAGATGATTGCCGGTTTCAGGCGTTCTGCCGGTGAGCATCTGCCTGCCGTCCCCGGCGGCCTTGTGCTGCCCTTTACACACAAATATCGCTGGACAAATGAGGGCCGAGCAGACTGTGAAATTTTGGCCTAAACGAACCGCAAATCACCAAATTTCAAGGTCAGA
>CAIOST010000204.1 GCA_903861045.1 uncultured bacterium
CCGCGATCCTCGATTGGCTGACCGGGCTGGTGCAAAGCCAGACCCGGACAGCCGGCGAGGATGGCACGGCTAAACCGGGGCTACGGGAGGCCTTGAACAAGCGGTTGTCGAACTGGAAAGACCGGCAAGGGGGCGTATGAGACAGAAGTCAGAGATCAAAAGTCAGAGGCCAGACGGTTGGACGGTCAGGCGGATGACGGTGGGGGCATTCTGTTGCCTGACGCTGGTGGCCGGTTGTACCGGGCCGCGGGTGGTCTTCCTGCCGGCGCCGGACGCACCGGTACGGGCGGGGCCTGATCTGCACGGACGGGTGTACGTCTGGACCGGAAGCACCTGGGAGTTATCGCGTAACAGCGTGGCCGTACCCGAGGGGTTTTACATCTGGGACGCCGGCGATCCCAAGCCGGCGACCGGGGAGAAGTGACATGGATGCCGACCTGATAGCCTTACGTGACGAGATCGACGCCCGCCTGAGTGAGGTGGAGCAGACCCGCGGAACCTGTTCCGGCCACCCTGCCCTGGCGCGTGCGATTGGCACCCTGCTGCGTTGCCAGCGTGCACAGCTCAACCAGCGCGCGGCCCACACCGTGGCAGCGGCTAAGACCGGCGGGGTGGTCGGGGCCCTGCTGATCGGGGCGATCGAGGCGGGGAAATACGTGTTCGGGAGGTAATATTGTCGGCCGCGCCCCTCAACGGCTAGCAATTTGATCTTCGTGCCAAAAGTCATTTTCGTGGCATCCGGACTCCGATCGGTACTATGGCAGGGCTACCGACCGAATCCGGGAGGGGGCGGTCAGCGCTTCCGTACACCAAAGCCGTGCACAAACCGTGCACAAACCGTGCACAGATCGCACCCGCTGGCATTCGATTTCAGGGAGTTGCATGCGGGTCGTGTTTTTGGCCAAAATAGCCAAAACACGCAAAAATACCAATAAAAAAGGGTCTGAAATTTCTTTCAGACCCTTGAAAAATGGTAGCGGGGGTTGGATTTGAACCAACGGCCTTCAGGTTATGAGCCGGATACATGGACCGCCAATTCATTGGCACATTTTGAATAAAAACCATAAAACAACCTTGTGTGTGCCTTTGTGTGTGCTTTTGGACTTGTAACCCCTGCCAACTTATTGCAACCTGTCTCTTGTTGTTGCAATCCAGGAGGTAGCCCATGAGTCTCAGACTTTACGTTCAGCGCGACGGCGTTCTGCGTGATGAGTGGTACGGCGTCTATACCGAGGGTGGCAAACGCAAGGTGGTCAACCTCAACATCAAGATCCGCGGGACACCCCCCGGCTCGTTCTCGCTGCGCGACCAGGGCGATGAGCCGTTTGAGGCGAGCCGCCGGGATGCGCAGACCGCCCTGGACGGGTATGCCGAGGAGGCCGGCCGCAAAGGGCGCGCCGAGCACCTGACCGAGCGCCTGATCGAGGCCAAGACCGGCCGCCCCATCGAATACACCCGGATGGAGGAGCTCCCCCTGCGCTGGCGCCATCTGGCACGGGAGACCCCGGCAAGCGAAGCGTATCTCAAGGGGTGCGAAGCCATCCTCGGGCGTTTTGTCACCTTCATGGCCAAGCGCAACCATGACGCGTCGTTTCTGTACGAAGTCACCCCCGAGGACGCCGGGGTCTATATGACGTCCTTGCACAAGGAGCTGGCGCGCAAAACCGTGCGCGACAATGCCAAGCTCTTGAGCAAGTCGTTTGAACGGTTCCTGCCGGTCGGGGTGGCCAATCCTTTCTCCCGGTTCGTCGGGCGCAGGGCCGCCGGCGAGAGCGACATGGTGCATCGGAAGCCCTTCACCGACAAGGAGCTTGAGGCGCTGCTGGCTGCGGCCCGCGCCGACAGCTTCATGTACCCGCTCATCGTGACGGCGGCCTGCTCCGGCATGCGGCGCGGTGACGTCTGCAGCCTCGCCTGGAGCGCGGTGGACTTGGCCGAGGGGATCCTCACGGTCAAAACGTCGAAGACCGGGGCGGTGGTAGAGATTCCAATTTTCAAGCCGCTGCGCGCCGTGCTGGAGACCACGCCGCGCACCAAGGCCAAGTACGTCTTTCCCGAGGCTGCCAGTCTGCTGCAGCAGAATCCGGACGCCTTGACCTGGCGGTTCAAGAAGATCGTCGCGAAGGCGTTCACGGCCGAATCCGGCGCCGCACCCGCCGCGGCGGTACCGGCCGGAGAAGTCCTGGCGGAGGGCGAAGCGCTCATCACCGCCAAGGTGGCGGCAGGGCCGCGGCGCGACCGCACGCTGGATATCTTCCGGCGCTATTGCGGCGGGGCCTCGCTCCGGCAAATCGTCCAGGCGACCGGCCTGGCCAAGAGCACGGTCTCCCTGGATCTGCACGCCGTCGAAGAGTGGCTGGGCAAGCCGTACCTGCGCGTACAGGCGCCGAGCATCAAACAGACGGTCCGGGCCACGACCCAGGTGGAGCGGCGCCATGGGCAGCGCGCGGCCAGTGTGCGGGATTGGCATGCGCTGCGCGCCACGTTCGTGACCCTGGCGCTCTCCGCCGGTGTGCCGGTGGAGCTGGTCCGGCGCGTGACCGGGCACGCGACCGTGGATGTCGTGCTCAAACACTACTTCCGGCCGGACCGGGAGCAGTTCAAGACGGCCTTCAACCAGGCCATGCCCGAGGTGCTGACCGGCGGGAATCATGCCCAGTCCCCCACCCCGGCCGAGGAGTTGCGGCTGCTGGCCGACAAGGTCGCCGCCGGCACCGCCAGCGCCG
>CAIOST010000205.1 GCA_903861045.1 uncultured bacterium
CAGGATGCCTTCGGAGGAGCGTACGATCAGCGCAACGGCCTCGTCACTGAAGGCATTGTGCCCGAGCCCCACGACGTCGCACTGGGCGTAGAGGAAGGCTTTCATGTCATCAGGATTGAGGCGGGGGAGTTTGACGGAGTACGTGACACGGCTTTTGATGTCCTCATTGAGTGTTTCGAAGACATCCTGCTGGTGGGGCAGCAGGACGGCTTTGCGGGTGGTATCAAAGGGGTTGGCTTCAAGGCCGAAGTGTGAGCGTAGCATGGGGTGTCTCCAGTTTTGGTAGGGGTGTGATTACGGTTGCGTGGTGAACGGTTTGGCCGGTGTGATGGCGCTGGGCTGGGTGGGCGGTGGGCAGGGGGCCGGCGGGCGATCATTGGCCAGGAAGTTAAGGCGCGTGGCCTCGCCCATGCGATCGCCCTTGTAATAGACGATGATGCGGTCGGGGTTGGCGCGATTGTAGCGCACGTCAATGACGCGGTCGGCGAGGTCACGGGGGGCTTCGTACCGGGTGGCGAGGATGCTGACGTGATCTCCTGGCAGGTATAGATGGCGCCGTTGTCAACATACAGGGTTTGCGGGATCCCCCGTTTGTAGAGGGCCGCCTTGAGTGCCACGATGAGCGCGGGCGTATTCTCCGAGAAGAAGAACTGGCCGTGGGTGATCACGCGGCTGGCATCATCGATGAAGGCGATGAGCTTGGCCTGGGTGGCGGTTTTGCCGTTCTTCAGGAAGGGGCCGACCATGGTGTCGAGTTGCCACATCTCGTTGGCGAACTGTTTGGAGAAGGCCAGACGGCGCTTATTCTGCGTCTGGGAGACGGGGGTGAGCAGATCGTACTCGCGGATCAGCCGGAAGAAGCTGGTCTGGGAGCAATCGCCGCGGGCGAGTGTCCCCTTTTCAATGCACCGGCGGTAGATCATCATCTTGTTATAGCGAATGTCACGGAAGCCGCTGAGCACCTGGGTGATGGCTTCCTGCAACTGTTCGGCGGAGACCTTGCGGGGCTTGCCCTTGTCAGCCCTGGGGCGGTTTGCCAGCGCCTGGGCGCCGAACTGCTTATAGATGGACAGCTTCTGGTGGCGGGGCGCGTGCGCACAGATGGGTACGTAGCACGCTTTGGCACTGGTGCAGATGTCGATATACACGGTAGCCCGTATCCAGCGACAAAGGGATGTTGGCACGTTCCCAGGCGTTCTTGATGGAACAGGCCTGCTGCAGTTGCGTCAGGAAGGCCCAGAGATGCTGCGCGGAGAAGGTCCGATGGGGCAGCCTGTCGCCCACGCGGATGCTCCAGGTGGCGCCGCAGCCATTACGTTGCGGGCTCTTCTTGCAGCGAACACGCCAGGCGCGGATGCCTTGTTGCTCGGGGGATTCGTATCAACGAATATACCCATGCCGGATCACGACTGCCACCGCCGCGCAGAACGGGCAGACCAGACACACCAGATGGTCCAGAAAGAATTCGATCTCCTCCCGGGTTTGAAAGAATGAGAACATGCGGTGAGCATAACGTGACCCGTGGTGCCTCTACAAACCAAGGACTCGGTTCATCTGAATCGGCAGGGGGGGGTAAAACCCCGTAGACGGCACTACGGCACTTAACCCCGCATTCCCAAATTCGGGGTGTACGCGCGACACCCACAATCTGGGTCAGCGAACCATCGCATTACGCGCTAATCGTGGGACTTAACAGCTGATTGTTTCGCCGCCGCGCTTGCGGGAGCAGCAGGCGCAGCCCACGGCGGCCACGCCTTATCTGCATGTCATCGTGGATGCCTCGGCCGGGGGCAATCTCACGGGGTTGGCGGCGCGTGTGCGGAGCCTCGCGGAGAGCGTCCCCGGGGTGCGCGAGGTGGTGCTGAGCGCGGCAAATTTCGAGATGGAGACCGTCACGGCGGCACCCATGCCCTTGGCGCAGATCGAGACCGTGGTCCGTCAGATCCGCCTGCCGCGGCGCGGTGGGTTCTGCCGTGATCGTGCGCTGAAGTGCGCGCTGGCTTGGCACGCCACGCAGGCACCGACACGCCCGGTGGTGCTGGCGGTAATCCGGAACGACGACCAACACGCCATGGTGGCGGACGAGGATCTGGCGTCCTACGCGCTATGGCAACCCGCGGTACAGGGGTACCTGGAGTATGGCAGCGGTGGCGCTATGCGTGTCCTGGATTTCCAGCATCAGCCGACAACCAAGCTGCCTGGGGCGCTGACGGCGCTGCAGGTGGATGGCAAGGCGGTGCTGGTGCCGCTGGACGGCGCAGAAGCCTGCCTCGTGCCGCTGCCACCGGCGACCGGGGGCGGCGTTGAGATCACCAACGAACGTTATCGGCAAGCGGCGGCCGCCTGGTTGCGCTACGCCAACTGGCTGCAGCAACCGGCCGGGCGCGAGGACGCGCGCGGCCGCATCGTGCAGGCGAGCCGCACGGCGCACACGCTGACGCCGTTAACCGCCTTCATCGTGGTCGAGAATTCCGCGCAGTGGCGTATGCTAGAGGAGAAGGAAAAACAGAAACTGGGCAGCCAGGATCAGCTCGAAATTCAGAAGGCCCCCGAACCTGCCACGTGGCTGCTCCTGGCTGGCTTTACCGCGTGGCTGCTGTGGCGACGACGCATGCCGCGTGATCCAGCGTGGCTATGATAAGGGCTACGCTGGCGGCCATCACCGCTCGTTACTGGCCGGGATAACAATCCGCCCTCGGCCCGGGGGCGGGCCGGGGCTACTGCCGCGGTGCCCCTATCGGCCAAGCCCTGCCCTTTACACACAAAAATAGCTGGACAAA
>CAIOST010000206.1 GCA_903861045.1 uncultured bacterium
CCCAGCCCCGCGGCAGCGGGCAGGGGCGCGCGGTGTGCGGGGGGAAAGAAAGGCCGCGAAGCGGCCTCCGATGGCGTTTTTCTGTTTTTCGAGGCGGCCGCTCTGCGGCTGCCATGGGCGTTGGCGGTTACAACGAGGAGACAACGATGAAAAAGATGCGAATCAAGATCGGTAACGACGGGCGTGTGACGATGCGGGTCGAAGGCGCGGAGGGCGAGACCTGTCTCGACTTCACGCGGGCTTTCGAACGCGCCGTCGGCGCGGTGGAAAAACGGGTGATGTGCGAGGATGGCGCGGACAACGGAGTTGTGGTCCGCGAAGAACGGCATGTTTCGACGAACGGTTGAGGTAACTATGAGTGAGTTTGGCGGCGATCTGGCAATCTACATCAAGGCAGGGTATCCGATCCTCTCGATCGTTTCGGGAGAGGAGGAGCGCGTCTGGGAACGGGTGGAGGCGATGCGCAGCGATTTGCGCGTTTTCCCCAAGCCGCGTGAACTGCTGGCATGGAGCGTCTCGCGCGGGTTGACCACGGCGGACGGCAAGGCCGTGGGCAAGGACGACACCCGCCGCCCCGAGGCGGCGCTGCTGGCGGTCGCCAAAATCGAGGTTCCGGTGCTGGTCTTCTTCAAGGACTTCCACCCCTATCTCAAGGACGGCTTTCCGGGTGCCGCCACCGTCGTACGCCTGGTGCGCGACCTGGTGGGCGACCTCAAGCGCTCAGGCAAGACCCTGCTCTGGGTCTCCCCGGTGCTGTTCATTCCGCCCGAGTTGGAGAAGGATGTCACGGTGATCGACATGCCGCTGCCGACCGAGGCCGAATATCGGGCCGCGCTCGAGGAGTTACTGGCCAGTGTGAAGGACAACCCCCGCGTGATCGTGGACCTCGACGAAGCCGGCAAAGACGAACTGATCAAGGCCTGCCAGGGACTGACCCGGGCCGAAACCGAGAATGCCTTGGCCCGCACCATCGTCAGTCGGGGCCGGATTGACGGTCAGGACGTGCAGGCGATCCTGGCCGAGAAGGAGCAGATCATCCGCAAGTCGGGCATCCTGGAATACACTGCTTCGGTCGAGACTTTCGACAGCGTGGGCGGGCTGGGGAACCTCAAGCGCTGGCTCAAGCGCCGCAATGAGGCCTTCTCGCAGAAGGCGCGCGACTTCGGGCTGCCGCACCCGCGCGGTGTGCTGCTGGTGGGTGTCCCGGGTTGCGGCAAGAGCCTCTGCGCCAAGGCGGTGGCGGCAGCCTGGAAGAAGCCGCTGCTCAAGTTCGATCTGGGACGGGTCTTCGGCGGACTCGTGGGCGAATCCGAGGCCAACATGCGCAAGGCGCTGAACGTGGCCGAAAGCGTGGCACCGGCGATCCTCTGGATCGACGAACTGGAGAAGGGGTTGGGTGGCATTGGCGGTGGCGGCGACAGCGGTGTGACCACACGCGTTTTCGGCAACCTGCTGACCTGGATGGAAGAGAAGGCCAAGCCGGTGTTTGTAGTGGCGACGGCCAACGACGTGACAAAACTGCCGCCGGAACTGCTGCGCAAGGGGCGGTTGGACCAGATCTTCTTCGTGGATTTGCCTGGACCTCGCGAACGCGCCGAGATTCTGGCCATTCACCTAGCACGTCGTCAGCGCGATCCCGCCGATTTTGACCTGGCGGCGCTGGTACGCGCCACGGACGATTTCAGCGGCGCCGAACTTGAGCAGGTCATTGAAGAGGGCCTTTTCGAAGCCTTTGCGGGCACCGACAAACGCCTCACCACCGAGCATTTGCTCAAGGGTGTTGGCAATACGGTCCCACTGGCCCACACCCGTGCCGCCGAGATCGAGCATTTGCGTCGTTGGGCCGCCACCAACTGCATGCCAGCGGCACTGCCCCCCGAAACCGCCCCCGCCGCCGACGACTCCCCCGCTGCACGTCGCGTTCGGATGATTGATATCTAGCGGGCCTGCTCATGTCACAGACCGTATGAAAGCCAATTTGTAAAGATTGGGTGTAATGTTGCGGCAGGCATTCGTGCCGGTAATAGAGATGTCTCAAGAGGGCGGACAACAGAGCGTGGCAGATATGGAGAAACCGTGATTGTGCATATTCTGATAGCTGTCGCAGCCGTTGCGGTGCTGGTGCTGCGGGGGATTGCGGCTCAGCGGCATTTTGATGAGTACGGGGTCTATTTCGGCCGGGCAAAGGATTCCGGGCGGCACGATGATCCGGTGGCGTGGAGTGCGGTGGCATTTTATCCGCAATCCAAAGCCATCCCAATCCTACTCGTAACCGCCACCGGTTTTGCGGTCATGGCAGCGGCGCACATGGCTACAGAGCACTTGATTGCGACCAATCATCCGCTCACACAGGCGGAGGCCCTGAAACTCGGGCCGAAACAACTTGTCGAGTTGTTCGCGTACGGTACCGAGGCGACGCAGGATAATGCCGCGCAACTCTACGCCACGGCAAAACGGATTGAGACGGAACAGGCACTGGCAAAGCGCAACCTGGAACTTGTGCCACAACTCGACGAGTGGCGTCAAGCTTTGGCGAAATGCCGCGCCGGCTCCTGGGAACTGGCCGGGTGGACGCATGGCGGAGGTACCATGTGGTACCACAGCGGTGAGCGCGACTGCGCGGATCTGGAGGATTTTCTCGCCAAGCTTGCCAATCGCCTGCCATTGGCCGAGAGCAAGGGCAGTCTAAAAGCCGCCAAAGCGATCAATCAGGCAATCGCATTCATCAAAAAAATTCAACCTTACAATGACAGCAAGGACTTCCCAGCCGTGGTAAGAAAGATTGCAAAGGAGTGGGAAAAACTCAAAGTCATGATCCAAGACATCCCCGCAGCCGATGCCCAAAAGATCGCCGCTTTCGCAATCGATTCCCTGGACTGCCTCAAGGAAGGCGATCGGTATTGAGAAAGAAGTTGCCGCCATTAACCAACCGTTACGGCGGGTTTCCCTAACTGGGAACCTCTAGGCAGACGGCACCGGATCGATCCAAGGCCTAAGTCCGACAGGTTCCTAGGATCAGGCGAGGGGACCGACACGCTCTTGGATCACAGCACGGATCATGGGGAGGGTGACGGGGCGAGCGTCGGCGAGCATGTAGACGTTGATGAGGTACTCGCCATCCTCAGTCCTGTGCGCCGGCGGCCCGACTCCAGAGTTGCGCAAAGAGGCTTGCGTCGATGCCAATCAAAGGAATGGCGCGAGGTCAGGCCGCAGCGGCCACACCTCGCGCCGCTCCTTTTGCTTTGATTTTATCGCTTTTTCGCTGCGCACTCTGATCTTCCCGTTCCGGCGGCACAAGGCCGCCGGGGACGGCAGGCAGACGCTCACGGGTGCGATGATAGTTAGTGGGTGGAAACGGACGCTTTCGCTTCTCCACTAACAACAATCGCACCCGACGCTCACCGGCAGAACGCCTGAAACCAGCAATCATCTGTATGTCCGTGCATCGCGTGCTTAAGGCGCGTTCGTGAAAAAGGAGAATGACGGTGCAACAGATCAGCACGGACAGTTCCAAATGGCTTCGCGGTCCCACGTTATAACAAATTGCCCACGCGTGGATTATAGGCCAAAGGGAAGTTCAAGTTACGGGTCTAGGTAGTTCGCAGCGCCAAAAGGTGGCGGAGTCATGCATGGGTGCTGTGGATGGCTGGATATCCCTGTATGCGATCTCCTCTGTTGAGTCGCGTGATTCAACTGGGTTATAGTAGGTGACTCAACGGAGATCTTGTCGAACTCAACGGTGGCCTTTTGGTCAACGGCATCAAATGCTGACTATTTTCACGCCGGGCAGATTTTCCAGTCCGTTGGCATGGCGCTGGCTATACTATGGCCAGTTCCTTCGGTTTGCTTTTCCAGTCGGCCGCGCTGACTGATGCCATTCGTTAAAGGGATTCCCTATGCCGATTACGATACTGGGCGAACATCCGCTTACCGCGGAGGGGAAGGTGAATCCGCAATGCCGTATTGCTACGGTTTTTGTGGGTGCTGACGTGTTGGTCACTGCCAAACGATCGCATTTTGAACAGCGGCCGGTCTACCGCGACTTCCGGAACCAGCAGTTGGCTGCACAGGGGTTGCCGGCGCTTTCCGAGGAGGAAACGTTCAACGAATGGCTGTCTGCCGTAGACCTGATCTGTACCGACGGCTACGTCAATATCAGGCCCGATCCGGAGAACCTGCCACTGGCTTTTGAGGCCGATCGTCTGCTGCAGGAGGTCGTGCCCAAAAGGTTGATCAAGTTCCTGTTTGTGGGCAATCAGAGGTTGCGGCAGCGTATCCGCGATCGGGGTGAATACTGGCGCATCAGCCCGGTCCCGGTAGCGGTTGGGGCGATCATTGACAACATTCGGAGATCCCGCATCGCCCTTGGCGGACGCCCCATCTATTACTACAGCGAAACGACCGGCACGCGCTTCCTGACGGTGCAGGAG
>CAIOST010000207.1 GCA_903861045.1 uncultured bacterium
TGGTTTATCCGCATCAAATGAGGCAGTCCTACGACCCTCGCGCTGAACTCTCGCAGTTTGGGGACTGACGATCCATCGCCGTGGTCGCCATATTACCGCCGGTTGATGCGGGCGGCGGCGATGCCGGCCCCGAAGCCGTTGTCAATGTTGACGACGGTGATGCCGGCGGCGCAACTATTGAGCATGGCCAGCAGGGCAGCTAGGCCGTGAAAGCTGGCGCCGTACCCAATGCTGGTCGGCACGGCAATGACCGGGCGGGAGACCAGGCCGGCTACCACCGAGGGGAGCGCGCCTTCCATCCCGGCCACCACCACCAGCGCGCGCGCATCGGTAAATTGCGTCTGGCGTGACAGCAGCCGGTGCAGCCCGGCCACGCCGACATCGAAGATCCGGACGACACGGGCGCCCATGCGCTCGGCCGTGAGGGCGGCTTCTTCGGCCACCGGCAGGTCCGAGGTGCCCGCGCAGAGCACCGCCACCTTGCCGCGGCGCGGCGGGAGGCGGGTGATGTCGCGGGTCAACGCGCGCGCCGTGGTATGATAGACGGCATCGGGGAAGGCCTGCTGCACCGCCGCCGCCTGCTCAGGCGCAATGCGCGTGGCAAAGGCGTTTTGACCGGCCTGGGCCATGGCGCGGAAGATGGCCACTAGTTGCGGCGCCGTCTTGCCGGCCCCATAGACCACCTCCGGTTGGCCGCATCGCCGCGTGCGATCCAGGTCCAGCTTGGCATAGCCGAGATCCAGCTCGTGGCAGGTGGTATTTTTTTTCATGGCAGCCGACTGAGGATGGCCGGTGGTGCGTGCTTAGCCGAGGAGGATCTCGTCCAGCTTCTCCTTCAGGGCGGGGACGGTGAGGCGCTCCTGTTGCATGGTGTCGCGGTCGCGCAGGGTCACGGTGCCATCCTCGAGCGTCTGGAAATCTACGGTCAGGCAGTACGGGGTGCCGGCTTCATCCATGCGGCGGTAGCGGCGGCCGATGGCACCGCTTTCATCCCAGAAGCAGGCCCAGCGGCGCTGCAACTGGCCGAAGATTTCGCGCGCCTTAGCATACAACTCCGGCTTGTTTTTGATGAGCGGGAAGACGGCGATCTTAATGGGGGCCACCAGCGGGCTGAAGCGCAGCACGGTGCGGGTTTCGGTTTTGCCCTTGTCGTCCGTGACCTGCTCTTCGGCGTAGGCGTTGCAGAGCAGGGCCAGGGCCATGCGGTCCACGCCGGCAGAGGGTTCGATCACGTGCGGAATATAGCGGCCATCGAGCAGTTTGGCCACAAAGGCGCGCGCCTCGTCGGCACCCTTGCCGCGTGCCGTCCAGTCGGCCACGACACGTTCCACGAAGGCCGTGCGGGCGGTTTCATCGAGCTTGGCGGCCGCGAGCTTGAGCGGTTCATCGAAGACCTCCATGGACTTGCCGCTGTGCTTCTGGTGCTGCGTGAGGTCAAAGTCGGAGCGCGCGGCGATCCCTTCGAGTTCCTGGATGCCGAAGGGGAAGGCGTACTGAATGTCCACGCAGGCGCGGGCGTAGTGGGCCAGTTCGGCGGGTTGCTGCCAGTAGGGGACGAGCGATGCGGCGGGGAGTCCGACCGAGCGGTACCAGGCGAGGCGCTGCTCCACCCAGTAGGTGTGCCACACTTGCCACCCCCAGTTATCCTGTGGCGTGGTGAGATCCGGCATATCCGCCAAGGTGGTGACGCGGCCGCAGAGCAGCTCGATGGCTTCGTCCGGGCGGATGAAGAATTCCAGTTCCATCTGTTCGAATTCGCGCGAACGAAAGGTGTAGTTGCGCGGAGTGACTTCGTTGCGGAACGATTTGCCCATCTGGGCGATGCCGAACGGGGGGGACTGGCGGCTGGTGGCCAGCACGTTCTGGAACTGCGCGAAGATAGCCTGTGCTGTCTCCGGGCGCAGGTAGGCGATGTTGGCCGGGTCCTCGACCGGACCAACGATGGTCTTGAACATCAGGTTGAACGGCCGCGGTTCCGTGAGTTCGCCGCCGCAATAGGGGCAGGGCTGGACCGGGGTCACCAGGTTGTCGCTGGCGAGCAGGCTGACAAAATTACGGAAGGTGGCGCCCGCGAGGCTCGCGCCCATCACGGCCAGAATGCCGTCGGGGTTGCGCACGGCGGCCAGATTCGGGGCGATCCCCTTGCCACGCCCTTTGCACCACGCCGTGACGCGCCCCAGCTCCGGGGCGCCTGCGGCGTGTAGTTCAGTCATGGCCGCACCGAACTCGTTATCCGCGAGCATCTCCCAGGTCTGGTCGGCGCGCATCAGCTTCTTGCAATGCTTGCAGGTGGACATGGGGTCGGAGAACGTGTCGAGGTGGCCGGAGGCCTTCCAGATGGCGGGGTGCATGATGATGGTGGCATCGAGCCCGACGATATCTTCGCGGGTGCGTACCATGGTTTTCCACCAGGACTGCTTGATGTTGCTCTTCAGTTCGCAGCCGAGCGGGCCGTAGTCCCAGAAGCCGTTGATGCCGCCGTAGATTTCGGAACTTTGGAAGATGAAGCCGCGTCGTTTGCAGAGGGATACAAGGGGGTCGAGTTTGCTGGCGGGTGCAGGCGTTGCCATGGGGTAGTTTCTTTCTCACCGGCGCGGATTGGTTGTGGTCCGCTGACAGGTGCGGGGAATGATGTCGTTTTGGCGTAGCGGTGGCAAGTGTGAATTAAGGAAAACCCCAAACTGCGAGAGTTCAGCGCGAGGGTCGAAGGACTGCCTCATTTGAGGCGGATAAACCACGTCGAATGCACGAA
>CAIOST010000208.1 GCA_903861045.1 uncultured bacterium
CGGCACCAGAATGCCGCTGCGCAGGAAAAACTGGCCGGATTGGAGCAGAAAGCCAGCCGCCTTTCGGACCAGGTACAGGCATGCCGGAATGCCCTGCAAAAACTCAAGAGTGCTACCAGCGGGCATCAACTGGATATGTTCCGCCAGGCGCCCGATGAGAGCCTGCATGCCGGCGACCTAATGGTGATTTTCAGCCGCCGCTTGGCGGATCAGGTCCTGGCCCTAATGCCTAGCCGGAAACAGGCCGCGCTCGACCGTCGTTGTCGCAGGCTAGAACAGGCCGGTGAGCTCTGCCGCATTAGGATCCGGGAGTGCCTCGACAGGCTGTCCGGCAAGGAGATCGTTGCTATCCGTAAGGCCCGCGTCGTCCTGGCGACTATGACCAATATGTACATCAGCCGGCTCCTGTCCGCTGAGCAGTTCGATGTGGTTATCGTCGAGGAGGCGGGGATGGCTGTTCTGCCCACCCTCTTCTATTGCGCAGGGATGGCAGCCCGGAAAGTCATTGCCGTCGGCGACCCCCGGCAGTTGCCGCCCATTGTGCAGTCGAAAGACCCGTTCGTCCAGCGTGCCATGGGGCGCAGCATCTTTGAGGTCACCGTGCCAAATCCGGAGAAAAGCCCGATCGTCGCCATGCTCGACACCCAATACCGGATGCATCCTATCATCGGCACACTTGTCAGCGAGCTATTCTATTCCGGTCGGCTGCGGAACGCGGGCAGCGCCATCCAACGGGATGTCATTGCCGCCAAACGCCCGTTCCCCATGAAGCCGCTGGTTGTCTTGGATACGCAGGGGACCACGCAGTGCGCCAGGTCGGATGGCAGTTATTCCCGGTACAACCGGCAAACCGCGGAACTGTGTGTTCAGCTGGCGTCCGAAGCGGTTGCCGATGGCATCGCCTCCATCGCCATTATCACCCCCTATGCGCAGCAGTCCCGATTGATCTCAAGCCTGCTGGCCGAAGCATCCTTTCCCGATGGGGTGGTTGAGTGCCGTACTGTGCATCGCTTTCAGGGAAATGAGCGCGACCTGGTGATCCTGGACACCGTTGACACGCTGCCCGGCAAACCCGGCATTTTGCTGGCCGGGCGGCAGGCAACCTCCTCGGCCCCCCATCTGCTAAACGTCAGCCTCTCCCGCGCCAAGGGGAAATTGGTGATCGTGGCGGACGTCGCGTACTTCCACAACCATGCCGCCGGCAGCATGATCGACCAGGTCCTGACTTCCGCCATGCAAACTGGCATACGCGTGATGCTGCCCGCACCGGCATGCGCTGCGGCTGTACGCCCCTCCCCCCACACATAACACCCGCACGATCCCGTTCTTAGAAAGGAATCAATCCATGAGTCGCTCGATCTCCAAGTCCAAGTATCTGGCCGGTCTGCAGTGTCCCAAACTGCTCTGGTCGCACTACCATGCCAAAGAGGCGATCCCTGGGCCTGATGCCGCCACGCAGGCTGTCTTTGATCAGGGTCACGAGGTCGGGCGCCTAGCACAGACCCTCTTCCCCGGTGGCACAGAGGTAGAGTGGAGCGAGGACGGCGCCGCCATGCGCGCAACCACCGAGAAATTGCTGGCCGAGCGCAGGCCGCTCTACGAGGCCACCTTTGGCGCGGCCGGGGTCTTTGCGCGGGCTGATATCCTCAACCCGGTCGAGGATGGCCACTGGGACATCATTGAGGTCAAGAGCGGCACCTCCGTCAAGGAGATCAACCTGCACGACGTGGCCCTGCAGCGCTACTGCTACGAATCAGCCGGCATCCCGATCCGGCGCTGCCACCTCATGCACATCAACAACCAGTATGTGCGGCGCGGCGCCCTTGACCCCCATGGGCTTCTGCATGCGGAAGATATTACGGCGGCCATCGCTCCGCTGATCCCCGATGTCCCCGTCCGTATCCAAGCCATGCAGCAGATGCTGGCCCAGCCAGTCTGCCCGGCGGTGGAGATCGGCGAGCATTGCGATGCCCCCTACCCCTGCCCGCTCAAGGCAGAGTGCTGGGCCACACGTTGGGCGTCCGAAGCCGCCGCCACCCCGACCGGCACCTGGACGTGGGATGCGTCCGCCATCGGGGCGTTCCTGGATGACCTGACCTACCCGCTCTACCTGCTTGATTTCGAGACCATGGGCACCGCCATCCCTCTGTTTGATGAGAGCCGCCCCTACCAGCAGGTACCCTTTCAGTTCAGCCTGCATGTGGTGGAGCGGTTGGAGGAGGAACCGCGGCACATTTCGTGGCTCTGGGACGGCACGGGCGATCCACGCCAAGCCATGTTCACCGAACTCCGCCGGGCCATCGGGAACACCGGCTCCGTGCTGGCCTACTACAAGCGCTTTGAAGAAGCGCGGCTCCAGGAATCCGCCGCCGCCCTCCCCGAACACGCCGCCTGGGTTGACGCGCTGATGCCCCGCATGGTGGATCCGGGTGACCCGTTCCGACTACGTGCTGCACGTCACCCGGCGCTGGGAGAGCGCCGCTGGTCGCTCAAGCTTGTGCTGCCGCTCCTGACCGACCTCTCCTACGATGCGCTGGAGATCCAGGATGGCTGCAGCGCCAGCGCCGAGTTCCTGCGGGTGTTGGATGCCAAGACAGACCCTGCCGAACGCGCTGTGGTCCGGAAGAACCTTGAGGAGTATTGCCGGCAGGATACGTACGGCATGCTGGCGATTTTACGAAAACTGGACAGCATGAGGTAAGGCAACACACAAGGAGTAACTCCATGATCATCCTATTCTACCTCGTCGTGGTCATCGTCGGCGCCCTGTTCGTCAGTGGTATTCTGCTGAGTATGGTCGTGAATAACACTATCTCGCAGACAACGGCCCAGTTTCTGGGGCTGGGTTTCGTGGTCATGTTCATCATCGCCATGGTCGGCCGCGTCGGCCTGGAGCGCACCAATCCCGGAGCCAACCGCCGCGATGCTGGCCGCCTGTTGAGCGTAGCGGCCATCCTGGCCCTGATTTCCGGCGCCTCCAAGTACCGTAACCGGTCGAAGAAGAAATGACACGCGATCACGGAAATCTTTCTTAACAAACCCGACAAACAATTCCGCCAACCAGCGGCCAGCGAATGCTGGCTGCTGGTTGGTAGTAACCCAAACCAGGAGTCCCCATGCA
>CAIOST010000209.1 GCA_903861045.1 uncultured bacterium
GATCGGCGCTGGGGCGGTCGGCGGGGCACGAATCGGCATACCCAGACAGTCAAGGATCTTCCGTATCGCCTCAGGCGGATTGACCGCGTAGAGGATGCGCATTCTACCACCGCAAAGGTCGCATTTCAGCGCGTCGACGGCGAACACCCGTTTCAGCAGGTCCGCCCAGGCGTACCGCTTGGGACGCTGTTTCTTGGATAGGGCAGGTTTGGGGCAACCCGTGCTATTGGCCGGGCCTGAGGATATCTGGACGGCTTCCGCGCCATCGGCCGGGCTTGCGGATATCTGGACGACTCCGCGCCCTCCGCTTCACCGCGAGAGAAAAACAGGCCCCGTTGGCCGTTGTAGGTGCCATAGCGCTTGTTTGCGCGGATTGGATTGATGAGTCTAACGAGGCATGCTATAAATGGACGCATGGACAGGGGCGTTACACGGATTATTCGAATGTCACGGGAAGCAAACGATCACTTTGTTCCGGGCACGCCCGGGAGTCGTTTGAGCCTTGTTTGGCCTCTTACCGAAGAGGTTACATCCCTGAGCAAAAATCATCATGCTGAACGAAGACTACAGAGACATATTGCAGTCCTTAGCCGACGAGCAAGTTAAGTGCCTCTTGGTGGGCGCGTACGCATTGGCCGCGCATGGTTATCCCCGGGCGACCATGGATATCGACATCTGGATTAGGCCGTCGGCTGACAATGCGGAGGCGGTCTTGCGAGCCCTGCGACGATTCGGCGCGCCCACTTCCGAACTTACGGTTACGGATCTTCAGAGGGGGGATACCATATTCCAGATCGGTGTCGCACCGCGACGGATTGATATTCTTACCGGCGTGTCAGGTCTTTGTTTTGATGAGGCATTTGCCAACTCTGTCATGATCGATATTGAAGGCCTTCGAATTCGTATTCCGTCCGTGGCTGATCTGATTTGCAACAAGCGCGCTTCCGGCCGAACCAGAGATCTCGCAGATGCCGAAGCGCTTGAATCCTTGAAAATCTCCACTAGCGACGATCTTCGCAGTTGAAGCCAGTCCACGGATACGGACGTACAAGCTGCATTTCCGAGCGGGGGTCGGGATACCTCCGCGACGGATAATTAACGTTGGCGGAAAGAGAACGACAAAGAAAAGAAGAAGTGACCGGCAACCGCCAACGAAGGTCTGGTGCTGACCGCTGCCAACACTTGACGCTGCCATGGCACTGGACAGCAAGGCGGCGACCGCACAGGCCAGACGTTCGCGCCGGAAATATCCATTGAAGGAGCGTAAGGGATAGCGTACGATAAGTCGTACGAATGGAGATAGCATGACAACACTCACAGCGACAGAAGCTCGAAAACAACTCTACACCCTGCTGGATGATGTAACCGACTCGCATGCTCCGATTTACATCACCGGCAAACGACATTCTGCTGTACTTATTTCTGCTGACGATTGGCGCGCAATGGAAGAGACCCTATTCCTTGAATCCATCCCAGGCATGAAGGAATCTATCGTCAAGGGCATGAAGACGCCCGCTGGCAAATGTGCAAAGGAGCCGGGGTGGTGAATTGGCAGGTTGTCTATACCCGGCAGGCGCAGAAGGACGCCAGGAAGCTTGTCTCTTCCGCTCTCAAGCCGCAGACAGAACGACTGTTGGCAATTCTCGCCGATAACCCATACCAAACGCCGCCCTTTTTCGAAAAACTCGTCGGTGATCTGTCCGGAGGCGATTCTCGCCGGATTAATATCCAGCACCGACTCGTGTATGAAGTGCTGGATTCGATCAAAACCGTCAAAGTGCTACGAATGTGGACGCACTATGAATAATGCGGCGAACCAAGCGAGGCACCGCGGTAGAAAAATGGTCTGCGGTCGTTTCAAGGCGTGGGCCGCGGAGATCGCTGATGTAGGCAGATAAGAATACGACGTCCAATTATTTGCGCATTATGTTTCGGTGTCATACCACTAGCCTGAGGCGCCGGCGGGTCCGGCGGCCCCGCCCTACCGGGCGCTTCCGGGTTTGTGCGGGGATTCCTCAATGGCTCGCAGCGCAACCACATCGTCGGCCCTCGCTAAAAGCGGGTGGTTTAAGTGAAACCGTTCAAGATGGCGAGTAAGGAGGCGATAAAGTGTAAGCTGGGCGCCTTCCACACGTACACCTACACTTAAACCCTATCTGAAACGGCCCACTTACTGCACCCGCTTACTCGCTCCCTAACGAATCTTGGAAACGACCTCGTGTTCGTCAACCGAAAATCCCCCACACAAACCCGGAAGCGCCCCCTACCGGCCGGCAGACTTGCCTGAACCCTGACCCCTGAACCCTGACCCCTTGCTTTTCGGCTCACCGGCAGGTTCGCCTGCCCGGTCTGTGGCCGCGGCGGGGTGCGGGGCCGACGCCACCAACGACGCCATGGACTTCGGCAGGGGCGAGGTGAATTTCATTTCTTTGCCGGTGTGCGGGTGGCGGAAGACCAGTTCGGCGCCGTGTAGCGCCATGCGCCGAATCTGGCTGCGCCCGCGCCCATAGGCCGGATCGCCCACGATCGGATATCCCGCATCTGCCAGATGTACCCGGATCTGATGCTTGCGGCCGGTTTCCAGCCGTACCTCGACTAGCGTGCGATGTGGCGTGCGTGCCAGAACTTTCACATGCGTGACGGCCCGCTTGCCTTTGGTCGCGTCCCGCGTGGTGTAGCAGCGGAAGGCCGTGTTCTCCGCCAGTAGCGACTCGATGGTAAAGGCGTCCTTGGGGATGCTCCCTTCCACCACGGCCAGATAGGTGCGGCCGGCGGAGTGGTCCAAGAACTGTGCCTGCAGGGCCTGCTTGGCTTCCTCGGTTTTGGCAAAGACCAACAAGCCGGAAGCTTCGCGATCCAGGCGGTGCACGATGAAGATCCGCTTGTCGCTGAAGCGGCTCACATGCTCCGTGAGCATGGCATAGAGGGTGCGGCGACGCTCAGCCTCCGTGGCAATCGTCAGTAGGCCGGGGGGTTTGACCACGACCAGCAGGTCGCGATCCTCCAGCATCATCTCGATCTCGGAGTCGGTGTTGGCGCGGCGACGTTTTCCGGATGATTTATGTGACAAGGGTAGCTCCTCGCGAGGGGGTGCGATTCTAGTTAGTGGGCGGAGAAAGGTGAGATTCACCACCTCACCCCTCCACGGGCAGGTCGAAGTCAAAGTAACGTACGGCGTTGCGGTAACAGATGTCCTGGACGATGCCGCCGATCCAGGGAAGGTCATCCGGAATCTGACCGGTGGCGATGTCATTCCCGAGCATATTGCAGAGAATCCGCCGGAAGTATTCGTGGCGGGGGTAGCTCACAAACGAGCGGCTATCGGTTAGCATGCCGACGAAGCGGCTGAGTAGGCCGAGTTGCGAGAGCGCTTCCAGTTGGCGCAGCATGCCATCCTTCTGGTCGTTAAACCACCAGCCGCTGCCGAGCTGGAGTTTGCCGGGTGTGGGGGCGCGCTGGAAGTTGCCGAGCATGGTGCCCAGCAGTTCGTTGTCACGCGGGTTGAGGGTATAGAGGATGGTGCGCGGCAGGGCGTCGAGCTGGTCGAGGCGGTCGAAGAGGCGCGCCAGGGCTTGCGCCACGGGCCAGTCGCCGATGGAGTCGAAGCCGGTATCCGGGCCGAGCTGGCGGAACATGCGGCTGTTGTTGTTGCGCAGGGCGCCGTAGTGGATCTGCCAGGTCCAGTTGGCGGCGGCATCCATGCGACCGCACTCGAAGAGCATCGCGGAACGGAACTGCAGCACTTCCTCGGGCGTGGCGTGGCCGCCGTCGCGCACCCTGGCAAAGATCTGGCGCACCTGCGCGTCGGTATACGGCTCGGCGTAGACGGTCTCGAGACCGTAATCGGAGAGGCGGCAGCCCAGCGAGGCGAAGAAGTCGTGGCGCTTTTGCAGGGCGTTCAGCAGATCATCCCAGGAGCGCAGCTCCATCCCGGCGACGGCGGCCAGTTTGTCGAGCCAGCCATTCCAGAAGTCAGGGCGGTCGATGGCTAGCGCTTTGTCCGGTCGCCAGGTGGGGAGCAGTTGCACGCCAAAGGGGGCGGCTCGGACGGCGGCGTGGTGTTCGAGGGCGTCGGTGGGGTCGTCGGTGGTGCAGACGAGGCGGACGTTGCTGCGCGTGAGGAAGCCGCGGGCGGAGCAGCCGGGGCCGGCCAGTTGGGCGTTGGCCTCGGTCCAGATCGCCTCCGCCGTGTCCGGTGTGAGCTGCGCGTGGATGTTGAAGTAGCGCGCGAGTTCGAGGTGCGACCAGTCGTAGAGCGGATTGCGCAGCAGATACGGCATGGTCTCGCTGAACTTCTGGAACTTTTCGCGGTCCGGGGCGTCGCCGGTGATAAAGCGTTCTTCGATGCCGTTGCTGCGCAGGGCGCGCCATTTGTAGTGATCGCTTCCCAGCCAGAGTTGGGTGAGGTTCTGCCAGCGCTGGTCGGCCGCCACCTGCTGCGGTGGCAGGTGGCAATGATAGTCAATCACCGGCATGCGCGCTGCGTAGTCGTGATAGAGCGCACAAGCCGGCTTGGACGGCAGCAGGAAATTCTCATGGAGGAACGGGATATGGGTACGTGTCGACATGGCTGGGTTCCTTTTCCGTAGGCGGCCTTATGATAGCGGGACAGCGCAAAAATGGCTAGAGTACGCTTTACCAGCCGCCCATTCGCATGATGGACTTGTGGCGGCGAGGCATCGACGGCGAGCGAGACCACAAATTGAAGAAGGTGCGAATCTGTCCCGTCCGGAATGGAAAGAGTCAGTCGGATGACGGAGGCCGCGAGAGGACGGATACTGTGAATGAAGCGGTGCGCCGTCCCCACTGGCTTCTCATACGGACGCCCGTTTGCACCATACGTCGCGTGTAACGTTTTTTCGCGATCCGGCGGCGCGCGTGTGGCTGACCGATTACCTCTCGAAGTGTTTCGAAGCGTGGGGCGTCGACATTTTCCGCAACGATTTCAATATCGAGCCGTTGCGGTTTTGGCGCGAAGCCGATGCGCCCGACCGGCAGGGCATCACGGAAATCCGCTATATCGAAGGTCTCTATCAGCTTTGGGGTGACCTAGTGCGGTTGGCAGTTTGACCGGCCCGAACTTGGCCGTGGGTTTGGCATGGTCTTCCGCCGTGCGAAAGCGGCCAACGCCAGCGCCGACGTGGCACTGCGCGGCCTCGATCCCCTGGCAAAATACGAGGTGGAATTCCGCGATTCGTATGTGGCAAAAGAGAAGCGAACGATGACCGGTGCGGCGCTTGCGCAGCAGCACCTCGAGATCGGTTCGGCTCCAGGCAGCCTGTTGATCCTGTATCGGAAGGTTCCATAACGGAAGGTCAGGCGTCAGTTTGGCCTCGGCATGGCCGCACGGGTGCTGGAGGGTAGAGGTTCCCCATGGTCTTTTCCTGAAGACCTGGTTCTGCGGACTCCCCGCCGAGCGGAATCTAGCCACAAAAAGCACAAAAGACACAAGAGGCCTTGTTTTTTGCCATGATTTCCTCACGTATGCCTACAGGCCGGAGGTAATATGATGAACATGCATGATGAAGCGCTGGCAGCTCAGGAGGCGAAGGTGCGCGATAACCACTTCGTGCCCCGGAGACGGCGCCGTTCTGGTTGGCGCCGGATGAACCGCTCAAGCTACGTGTGTTTATTGACAAGAGCGTGGTCGAGGTCTTTGGCTTTCCGGGGTTAGATTAAGACTGGAGATAAGGACCTGAGATTATGAGTATTCGTCCACCGTAATCGTCGCCTTTCCCGCCAGGTTTGAGTCGCCTGCCGGCGCTAGTGCCATTCAGCCGTCCAAGTCGCTCCTGTCGCGCCGTGAACCGTACAGCGAGTTCGCTGTGCGCGTACCGCGGCAGGTCGTTGCCACCGGCGAACGCAAGACCGGGCTGAAGGTGAAACAACCCTGGAAGGACCGTTCCCTTACCGGCATCGGTCCGCAACTCGGCGGTTACCCGGAACGGGAGTTGACTACGATCCCGTCGCTTGAACTGCAAACCGTGGGGAGCGCCGCGCTGCAGCCGGTCAATCACCCCTACGCCACCGCCCAGCCGCTCCCGGTGAAAGCGGGCAAGTTTCAGATCGTGGACTTCGGTGTGGACCTTACCGGATTTATTGGCGCGCGCATACGCTCAACGTGGTGGTAACGGGTGCCCGCAGCGACCGCGCCGCTGGATGCCAGGTTGATGTTGATGCGACGTCCTGTTTCCACAAACAGCGTACGTCCGCGTCACGAACCGGATTGGTTTTCGCGTCCTTGCGCCTTGGCGTTAGAATCACCTTAACGAATCAGGCACCCGTTCACCGCGTGCGAGCACCTGAGTAGTGTCGTCAAAGAGATGCTCAACTTACGGTTCTAGGTTCAGGATTCAATGCCACGGTGTGTGACTATTGGCGTGTTACGCCGGCCGCGCCGATGCCAAAGATTTTGAACTCGTGGCCGTCGCTGCCGGGGTTTTTCTCTTCGAGCAGTTCGATGCGCACGACATGTTTGCCGGGCTTCAGGTCCTTGGCCAGCAGGTTGGTGCTGCGGTAGCCGCCCCACGTCTGGTTGAACCAGCCGTCGTAAACGGTGGGCGCGCCTCCGTCGACCTGAAACTTGGCCTTGCCCATGGCGCGCTTGATCACGAAGTGCATGGTGAAGATGGCTGTGCCGTCAATCTCGAACTCGATCACGCTGCCCGGCTTGTCGCTGACCCAGTTCTGCCTGGTCTCGTCGAGCTTCCATCCGCTGTTGTTGAGCGGCTTCAGGTCCGGAGCCTCGAAGAGGGCGGTGAACTCGTAAAGGTCGCTGAAGAGCGGCGCGGGCAGGGATTGCACCTGTGGCACGGGCGTCTTGCCCGCGTCCTTCCATGGGCGGGTCGCCCATGCCACGTCTAAGAGGTGATTCACGTATTGGCCGGCGCAGGCGTGGCCGAGGTCGTTGGGGTGAACCTCGTCAGCCATGACGGCGTCCCAGGCGATCCGGCCGGCGTTGATCTCCGGCCAGAGTGCATCGCGGTAGCTGGCGATCGGCAGGTTGTAGTGGCCGCCGACCTTGCCGTGCCACTCCTGGGCGTTTCCGCCGTCCTGGTGCATCATGAACAGCTGGATGACGGCGGGCTGGTTGGGCTGCTTGAGAATCTGGCGTATCAGCCCCTCGAGCGTTTCCGCAAAGGCCTGCGTGTTGCCGTCGTTGACGCCGTACTCGACGACCACGAAGTCGGGGTTATGCGAGAGCAGGTCGCGCCGAGCGCGGAGCGCGCCGAAGTTTGAACCCGTCGCGCCGATGCCGGCGTTGACAAAAGTGATCTCCGCTTTCGGGAACGTCTTGCGCCACCAGTCGGCCACGAGGTTGCCGTAGCGGAGCTCCGGCTTGGCAGCCTTGGCGCCCTGCGTGATCGACCCGCCGATGACGGCGACGGTGACCTTCTCGCCGCGCTGGGCTTTGGCCATGACCTGCCAGACGCGGCTGAGGTCGCCGGTGCTCACGAGCGACTGCGGATAGAGCGCTTTGTTGTCGAAGGCTGCCGCGGCACTGGAGAGAAGCGTGAGTGTTAACAGGAGGGCTTTTTGGAAAAGATGCATAACGTGTTCTTCCTTTGCAGTAACGGTAACCGACGGCCGCATGCCCATCCCGATCACGCAGTGTTTAAAAAAGTAAAACATAGCAGGGAACGGAGCGTGAGGTCAAATTCGGCCGCGGCTGTTTCTGCTGCGGCTCGCGTAAGCCCCCGCCTGTGGTTGAAACGGCATGTGCACGTAATGCGTTGGCCGGAAGCCGAGATGTGTCGGTTGACGCGTACGGGCCGCGCGCGGCGGGCGTCGCGACGATCTCGTCGGGCCAGGCGGCCACCCGGTAGCGCAGCGGGAACGCCCCAGGTGTCGCTCCGGCGCTGGCCGCGGCTGCCCCCCCCCGTCCGCGTGGCGGTCGGGCCCTGAGTGGTACCGACCACATTCTGACCGTACGCCATTCCCAAATTCACCCTGAGTAAACGGCCTGCGATTCCTGCGGTGATGTCGTAAAAAGACCCCATTGCGGTCGTACACGTTGTGCCTGTTTTGCCGCGGCCGTCGTGCCGGCGCGAGGGCGGTACGACGGTTGCGGGCGACTGGGTGAGTGTTTCGAAGGCCAGGAAGTTGAGGCGCGTGGCCTCGCCCATGCGGTCGCCACACCTCGCGCTGATATTCATTCTTCGCCTGTTGCGCCTGCCGCGAAACTCTCGGCCATCCCCCGCGCGTCGTAAGCCGCCAGCGCGGTCGCGTGGGCGCGGGCCTGGGCTTCGCGCTCAAAGCAGCCATCCAGCGCGGCGCGGATATCATCGAGCGTCCGCAGGTGGTTGAGTTGGCCGCGGACGTACGCGGACCCCGCCAGGCCGTGCAGATAACGGAAGAGATGGCAGCGAAAGGTGGCCACCGCGGCCAGGTCCGGTGACAGCGCGTGGGACGGGAGCCGAAAGTGGGCGCGGATTTGATGATGCAAGGCCAGTTCGCTCGCCATATGCATCTCCAGCACCCGGCGGATTTCTGCCAGATCGTGCAGGCGCCCCCGCCCGCTCCCCCCTCGTACAGTCTCACACTTCCGAAAGTCTGAGACAGCCGCCCCGCCGAACAGCGCGGCAATCTCCTGAAAAATCCACGGATTGCCGGTGGCACCTCGCGCAATCATCACTGCGTCCACCCCGGTCTCCTGAAACATCTGTTGCGCGTCGGCCGCCGTCAGAATACCCCCGTTGCCAATGATAGGAATGCGGCTGACACGTTTGACCTCGGCCAGCAGCGGCAGGTGCACTTCGCCGCTGTGTTCCTGCGTGGCAAACCGGCCATGGATCGTCAGCGCCGCGCCCCCCGCTTCCTCGACGGCGTGCAAAATCTCCTGCACTACCACCTGGTCCGGCCGCGGCCCCACGCGGGTCTTGACGGTCACAGGCAGCGTGGTGGCCTGCACCATGGCCGCCACGATCTTGCCGATCAGCGCCGGCTGTTTCATCAGGGCCGCCCCCGCCCCATTGCAGGTGATCTTGCGCATGGGGCAACCGGCATTCAAATCAATCCCTACAAAGCGACCTAGCGCGGTGACCCGCGCCGCCGCCGCCGCAAAAAGCTCCGGCTCTGTGCCGTATAGATGCGCCATCACCGGCCCTTCGTCCGGCAAAGTCTCCAATAGGTGCCAAGTCTTGTCCGACGCTAACATGATCCCGTTGACATTGACCATCTCGGTATAGGTCAGCGCGGCGCCGAAGTGGTGACACATGCGCCGCATGGCGGCATTGGTGAACCCCGCCATGGGTGCTAGAAAAACGGGGGTATCCGTGGCAAAGGCGCCCAGCCGGAAAGTTGTCCGGCCGGGTAACGCCACCGTGGTTGGCGAGTCTAGTGGCTGTGCGATCATGCGAGCTTCTCAGGCTGGGCGTGGGCCAGCGCTCCCGGGTAGGCCTGGATGGCTGAACCTCCGCTGGCGTCGTGCGGCCTGCCCGCCACGGCGGCGGCTAGCGGTAGCAGGTCAGCCCGCCGCGCCACGCCCCGCGCCAGGAACCAGTCGCAGACGGTTTCCATCGGCAGCCCCATGATATTGGTGTAGGAGCCGCCATAGCCGGCGATCAGCATCTCGCCGTTTTCATCAATGTCATAGGCGCCGGCCCGATCCAGCGGCCGCGTGCGGTGGAGATATTCCTGGATGGTGGCGGCGCTGAGTGTGCGGAAATGTACGGCCGAGGCTTCCACGCGGGTTGCCGGTGCGGTGCCGGGGAGCGTCAGCGCCACGGCGGTATATACCGTTTGTGTGCGGCCGGAGAAGGCCCGCAGAAATTGCGCCGCTTCGTCCAGATCCCGTGGCTTGCCAATCAGCCGCTCGCCAAATAGCACCAGCGTGTCCGCCGTCAACAGGCAGGCGGCCGGACGGAGCCGTTGGCAGGCCGCCTGTTTGGCCAATGCATTGTGCACCACCGTGCCCACCGGATCGCTGGCATCATGAATTTCGCTGGCATCCGTGGCACATACTTCGAACGGCAGGCCACACTGGCGTAGCAGGGTGTGGCGGCGCGGCGAGACCGAACCGACGACCAGCGGAAAATCGGCGCACCAGCCGAGCTGAGGCAACGAGGGAGGCAACATGCAGCAGAGACCCTTTCTGTGCGCGCCCTTTCGCGAGGGACACGCCTGTCTACGCTTACGGCGAGGCAAACCAGATGCCATCGCGTTTCACGAGTTGAATGCGCTGTTGCGCGGCCAAGGCTTTGAGCGTGGCGAGCGTGGCTTCCAGCGAGTGCCCGGCATGCGTGGCGAGTTGGTCGGCAGAGGCGGGGTGGCGGCGGACCAGTGCGACCATGGCCTCGGCGTCCGGCGTCGTGACAAAGGGGGGCGGGGTGCCAGGTGGCAGGCTGCGCGCCACGTGCGCCACGGGCGTGAAGAGCGGCGCTAGTTGGGTCAGGGTCTCCAGCGGGCACACCTGCACACTGCCGTCGGCCGGCGGACGATCGAGCGTGTTGAGGTCAATTACGTCCGGCTGGAAGCTGCGGGCCAGCCGCGCTATGCGCGTCATCTGCGCCGGCGTATCATTGACGCCGGGGACGACGAACACCTCCACATGCAGGCGGCCCCGGAAGATGCTACGGAAGCGGCGGTACCCCTCCAGAATGGCCTCGAAGCGCAGCGCCGCATGCGGCCGCACGATACGCTCGAAGGAGGCCTGATCCCAGGCATGCAGGGAAACTTTAACGATATCAGCCTGGGCCGCCTCCCCGCGCACCTCTTCGAAGGTAAAGAGCGTGCCATTGGTGAGCAGCAGTGAACGAAACGGCAGGTTATCGCGGATCCAGCGCAGGAGCTCACCAAAGCGTGGATGCAGGGTCGGTTCGCCAGAGCCGCCCAGGGTGACGAAATCCGTCTGTCCGCCGGCCTGTCGCCAGGCTGCCAGCTCGGCCATCATCTCCTCCACCGACACATCGGCGCAGCGGTGCGTGGTGGTGCTGGCGGTAGGCCCCAGTTGGCAAAAGAGGCAGTTGAGCGAACAGGTTTTTGGGCGTACCAGATCCACCCCCAGCGACCGGCCGAAGCGTCGCGAGCAGACAGGACCGAAAAGGTGGCGGTAAGCAGGCATGGGGTGGCATAACCAAGCAGGCAAATTGAACTCAACGGCAGCGCCAGAGTGTCGCAAAAACCGGCGTCAGGGTCAAATCATCTGACAATGGCCCTATGGCCCTCCCTGCTGCCCCTGAACTGCGGAAGATTGGGGGGCTGGATGCTTGGAAGAATGGCTGAAGCGCGAAAATATGCCGTGTTCTGCGATTCCCGGGCGGGGATGCAACATCAATGGGTGATTGATGAAGTATTTACAAGCGCTGTGTGTGAATGGGTCATGCCGGCGCGTGGTTGACCAATCTTCCAGTCTTCCATTCTTCCAACTCCCGCAGTTTGGGGGCTGCAAGGCCGGCATTGACTTCCCCGCTCCGGGAGACTAGGCTTTTGCACGCATCTAAAACTCATGCTGACAGGAGTGCAATCATGGCGGAACTCAAGGGAACCAAGACCGAGCAGAACCTGGCCGCGGCCTTTGCCGGGGAATCGCAGGCGCGCAATAAGTACACCTACTTCGCCTCCGTAGCCAAGAAGGAAGGGTATGAACAGATCGCAGCCCTCTTCCTGGAGACCGCGGATCAGGAGAAGGAACACGCCAAGCTGCATTTCAAGGCGCTGGCCGGTATCGGTGACACCAAGGCCAACCTCGCGGCGGCCGCCGCCGGCGAAGGGCATGAGTGGACCGACATGTATCCGACCATGGCCCAGGAAGCCCGCGCGGAGGGGTTCGAAGCGATCGCCCGCATGTTCGAGCAGATCGCCAAGGTCGAAAAGTTTCACCAGGAACGCTACCTCGCGCTGCTGCAGAACGTCAACGTCGGCAAGGTTTTTGTCAAGGAACAGAAGGTTCGCTGGGTCTGCCGGAACTGCGGCTTCACGCATGAAGGCGTCAAGGCCGCCGAGCTATGCCCGCTCTGTCAGCACCCGCAGGCCTATTTCGAGGTCGTGGCCACGAACTTCTAGGATCTGCCTAGGCCGGCCGCGTAAAGCGCCAAGAAGTTTACTCCATGCCCGGAGCACGTAACGATGCCACCGAGTGGTTCGGCCTGTCCAGCGGGCCGGGCCGCACCCCATAGGTGGTAAGCTAAGAATCGCAACGAAGTTCTTCATGTCGTTGATAAGCTTGGAAGTTGGACGTTGGACGTTGGGCGTTGAAAACTCTTAGCTTAACACCTATGGGCCGCGCCACCCGGCTGCCGCTGTCGTGCCGATCGGGGCGATGGCGGTTGGTGAAAACGGATTCTTTCGCTTCGCCACTCGCTTGAAACGGCCCCGTGCCGCTACGTGCGCATAAAATAATTTTGCTTCTGGCGCCGTATGCAGTATCTTTTTCCCCTGCGCGTCGCAGCCTACCCCCGTAGCTCAGCTGGACAGAGCAGCGGATTTCTAATCCGCCGGTCGCGTGTTCGAGTCACGCCGGGGGTGCCACGCTTAAA
>CAIOST010000210.1 GCA_903861045.1 uncultured bacterium
CGTTAGAATCATCGGCAATACCCGTTAAGAGCCAAGCCGGAAAAATCGCAAACGTTTGCGTTTTTTTCAGCTCGGGCAACGCGCATGTAATTCTGCGCGGTCGCCATTTTCCGCCACACCCATAGCCACCCTGGATCGCGCGGCCCGCGGCCCGAGGGCGGGCCGGGGCTACTGACAGCGGGCTGAGCCCGCCGGGACGGTGCGCGCGGGGCGCTGGATGGTCGACACGCTGCCCGCGGCCCGGGGCGGGCCGGGGCTACTGACAGCAGGGCCAGCCGGCCACGCGGTAGAGCAGACTGGTAGCCAGAAAAAACCGCAAAGTTGCGGTTTTTTGGCGATAGGCGTCTGAGGCCGCCGTAGCCCCGGTCTGCGAACAGCGTGTGCGCCCTCCCGCGTGATGCTCGCATCGCCCCGGTGGTCTGGCCCTGCGCGTGCGCCTTAATACCGAACATAGCATCCATCGCCGCCGCCTTCTTCGGCTATCCAGCGCTTGGCGCCTGCCGCGGCCAGTCCCCCCGGCCCGCCCCGGGCCGCGGGCCGCGCGATCCATTCCGCGACAATTACGTCCGGCTCGATTCGGTACCCTTATCCAACCGGATCACGCAGGTCCCTCACGTTTGCCGGCGGTACGCCACGGGATCCACGCGGAAGCGCAACGGCTCCCCGGCCGCAAAGCGTCGGAGGTTGTCCAAGCAGATGCGATGTGCCGAGGGGGGGAGTAGCGAGGGGGGCTGATCGCCCGATGGCCAGAGCCGGCTGATCTGATGGGACGTGAAGACGCAGTTCTCCCAGCTCCGCGCCGGATGCCCCGCGGGGAGCGAATCCGGCTCCAGCACATCCAGCCCCGCGCGCAGCCGGCCGGACGCCAGCTCCGCAAAGAGCGCTTCCTGATCCACAATCGCGCCGCGCGCCGTGTTGATCACCACCCCATAGTGCGGCAACCGGCGCAGCAGATCTGCCGTCACGCTCCCCCGTGTCTCGTCATTTAACCCCGCATGAATCACGATCGCCTGGGAGTTGTCAAACAGCTCCGCCAGGCTGGCCGCGCGTGCGCACCCCTCCGGCAGCTCTTTGGCGTATGGATCGAACACGCGCAGCACCGGGCGGAAGGGGCGGATCAACTCGATGAACGCCCGGCCGATCACGCCGCAGCCGTATACCCCCACGCGCAACCCATCCAGGGTGCCGCCCGTGCGGGAGGCGTCGAGCCCCCAGCCATCGCGCCGAATGTTCTGCACCTGCTGGTGCAGATCCTTCAGTACGGCCAGCAGCAACGTCATTGCGCCTTCGGCCACGACCCCGGCCGGGGCATCGCCCCAGTTGGTCACCGGCAGGCCGGATTCCACCAGTTCGGGCAGCACCCAGCGCTTCATCTCGCCGGTTACATTGCAGACATAGCGCAGCGCGCCCGGGTTGGTGGCAATCACCGCCGGGATCGGCGCCGCCGCCCACCCTAGCAGCAAAATATCTGTGCCCTGAATCAGCGTGGCCCGCGTGGCATCATCCATGGCCTCGCCCTGCTCCACGATGGTTAGGGGGCCGATCTCCGCCAGCGCCGCCCGGAAGGCGGGGGTCCACACATTGGTATCCGGGGAACCATTGGCAATATGCAAGAGTTTGGGCATGTTCGTACTCCTATCGGTTAGCGCGCAAGAATTGCAGATCCTCGGCCGCATGGGCCAGCAGTTGCTGTTTATCTTCCGGGGATTGAGCCACCCCGCCAGTAAACTCCACGGTCCAGGTCCCGGCAAACTTGGCGGCGCGTAGCAGCGCTAGCCGCTCCTGCGCCTCCTCCGCCATTTCCGCCAGGCGGATCATCGGCCACTTGCCACGCAGTCCGGCTACGTGCACATGGGTCACGGCCGGGCCAAAGCGTTCCAGCCATTCGCGCAGCGTCTCGCGCTCGCCGGCAAACGCATGCACAATCAGATCCACATGCCCCGTGAGCGGCGCCAGCACGGCCGCCGCCTGCGCGGGCGTCTCCAGCACGGTCCCGCCATGACATTCGCACAGCAGCCGGCAGCCGGATGGCAGGAGCTGCGCCCAGCTACGCAGGTTGCGCAGATACTCGTCCGCGCGCGTGGCATCGCCCCCCAGGTTAAACTTCACGCTGAGTGCATGGAGCCGCCGGACCCAGGTCGCCGCCCGTTCTCGCCCCTCCGCCCCGGCATCGTCAAACGTGCAGTAGCTGTTAAAGACCTCCACCGGCAGGGGTCCCCGGTCGAGCGCCTCCTGCTCTGGCGTATCGGCCAGCACGGCGTGGTTCTCCCACAGCTCCAACCCCGTGAACCCTGCCTGCCGGATCGCGTCAAACCACGCGCTCACCCGGAAGGAGGGCAGCTTTGCCGGCGTCCACCGGTTGGGCTCCAACAGCACCGTGCTAAAATTGACTGGAAACTCCGCACTTGTCATATCGCGCTCCTGCCGGTCTGTTTCCACCAGCGCGCCCTATTATACCGACTGCCGGCGAGAAAACAGGCTGTATTTCATTCCAGGCCGACGGGGGCTGCAGACCCTGTTCCCCTGACTTTGCGGTGTAGTGTTGTAGACTGGCCATTTCTTCAGCTCGGTAGCCGACGCCGGTACACGCAGCCGCAGAAACTCGTTGGGGGCAAAGCCTGGAAAAAACGCAAACGTTTGCGATTTTTTTGGATGGGGCGACGTGGACGTATCTCTGCGCGGTCGCCACTTCCGCCACATTCACAGCCACCCTGGAACACGCGGCCCGCGGCCCGGGGCGGGCCGGGGCTACTGGCTGCGGCATGCGCCAAGCGCCGGTTAGCCGAAGGGGGCGACATCAGCAATCCTGCCTAATCCTACTCCGCATTTCAACGGTCGCATGCGCACACCTCCTGATCTGTTTGTGCCGCGAAAGGTCACCGCCCAACCCCGCCGTGCACGTGATGCTCTATGAATGGAAGCGGCTGGGCGGGGCGCAAATGGCAGAGTTCGACCTGGGAGAACGTGCGATGCAGGATATACAGGTTTTGTTTGTGGATGATGAGCGTAACGTCTTAAACGCGCTGGAGCGCAATCTGATCCGCGAATCGTACCAGAAACGCTTTGTCGGCAGCGGCGTGGAGGCGCTGGCAAGCATGGCAGCAGATTGAGACCTATATCAGCGAGCACTCCCAGGCGGTCTTCTCGCATGGCATCTGCCCCACCTGCGCCAAGGCCCTCTATCCGGAGTTCTATTCGGACGCGGACACGACGAAGTAACCATGGTTGCCGTCGTCGCGCCGGAAGATTTCGCGGCGGATGGTGCCCGCGCGGATATCGTTTAGGCCGCGACCGCTTTCGGCGGCGGCCACCGGCAGCACAGGGGCCAGTTGCCGGGCAGAGTCCCAGGGGGGCCCGGAGTCCCGGAAGAAGAGGTAGGCATAGGGGCCGCGGAGTCGGAGCTGGGCGTCAATCAGGGCGCCGGGGGGAGGCTGGCCGTGGCGCACGATGTGGGTGCCGTATTCCATGGCGACGAGGCGCGCGGCCTGCGCCGGCCGTTCGGCCCAGCCGGCCTGCATGAGCCGCTGCTCGCAGGCCGCCGCAAATTGATCCACCGCCGCCAGGTGCGCGGGAAAGGTTTGCTGCCACAGGAGCTCCGCCGGCACGGCCAGACGGATCATGGCGGCGCAGCAATCATCGCCCTCTAGTTGATACCCTTCCGCTGCCAGGCGCGCGAGCAGATCGTTCGGATGCGGCAGGGGCTGGGACGGATCTGCCAGCGCCTGTGCCAGCGCCTGGAGGCGTTCTTCGCCGCAAGGCTCCCCGGTGCCCCCCTGGCGCGCTTCGTAAAGCCCATCCGTAAAGAGCAGCAGGATCTCGCCCGGCGCCGCTGGCCAGGAGATCTCGGCTTCCGGCCCAAAGGGGGTGGCCGCGTTCATACCCAAGGGCAATTCACCCTCGTCGGGGATGCGATCCCGTAGCCATTCGGCCTGGGGCCCCAGAAGGAAGGGGCGCGGATGGCCGCAGTTGCAGGCGGTCCAGCGGCCGGCTACCGGATCGAGGATTGCCACAAAAAAGGTAACAAAGAACTCGTCACTCGGCAGATGGCTACAGGCGAATCGGTTGAGTTGCCTGCAGAGCTCCGCGGGGCGGATGGCGGGTGTATCGAGAATCATGTCCGTGGTGATAACCTTCATCAGGGTGGAAAGCATGGCCGGGCCCACGCCATGGCCGGCCACGTCGCCCACGTAAACGCACAGACGACCGTCAGGCATGGACACGGCATCGAAAAAATCTCCGCCCACGCTCATACTGGGGCGGTAGGTCCACCAGACCTCGCCGGCGGGCGAGAACAGGGGGGTGGCGGAAAGCAGGCGGCGCTGCATTTGGCCGGCAACTTCTAGATCGCGGGCCACGCGTTCGCGCCAGCGCGAAAGCCTCTGGTTGGTTTCCTCCAGTTGCGCTACGAATTCCGTCTTCTGTTGTTGCAGCGCGTATAGTTCGAGGGCCTGTCGCAAGATGGCGCGAAACTCCGCCAATTCGTTGATGGGCTTGGTGATGTAGCGGAAGATCTCCCCGCTGTTGATGGCCCCCACCACGCGCTGGATTTCGGAAGTGCCGCTCAAGACAATGCGGATCACGGCGGGATGCTGCTCACGGACCTTTTGCAGGAACAGCAGCCCTTCCATCTCCGGCATGCGCATGTCGGACACGACCACTTGGACGGCTTCGCGGTCGAGAATGGCGAGCCCCTCGTGGGCGCTGGTGGTGAACAGGCGGCGGTACGGTTCGCGCACCAGATGCCGCTCCAGCGCGCTGAGGACGTTGCGTTCATCGTCCACGAAAAGTACAGTGGGTTCAGTTGCCATTGACGCCCTCCTGCTGGTCGTCGTGCCACGTCACGACCGGCGGTTGATGCGGCAGCGTGAGGCGGAAACAGGCACCGCCGGCCGGCTGATTGTAGGCGGTGAGCGTGCCGCCGTGGTTGGTCACAATGATGCCATAGGAGATGCTCAACCCCAGCCCGGTACCCTCGCCGGGGGGCTTGGTGGTGAAGAACGGATCGAAGATCTGGCGCTCCAGGCCGGGCGGAATCCCCGGGCCGTTGTCGGCCACCTCGCACACCACCTGCGCCGGCTCGTCCCAGGTCCGGATGGTGATCTGGCCGCGCGCGTCGGGGCGGTCAGGCTCGCTAGCCAGGGCCTGGGACGCGTTGACAATCAGATTGAGCAGCACCTGGTTGATTTGGCCGGGAACGCAGGGGATGTCCGGGACCTGGCCAAGTGCCAATTGGATCTCGGCGCGATACTTGTAGGCGTTGCGCGTGATGACCAGCGTATCCTCCACCCCCTTATTCAGGCTATAGGGGGTGAATTCGCTGACCTCGTCCTTGCGGGCAAAACTACGCACGCTGTTGATGATCGAGGTAACCCGGCGGAACCCCTCGCGGGATTCTTCGAAAAGACTGGGCATGTCGCGGAGGATGAAGTCCATGGCCAGGCTCTTTTCCTGGCGCCGGACTTCCGCGAAACGCGGCGCCAGCTCCGGTGCGACGGCGGCGGCATCGGCCATCAGGGCGCGATAGGCCTCCAGCAGCTCCTGGAAGATGCGCACGTCCTCCTCGAGCGTGGCAAAGTTGGTGGCGACGAAGCTGACGGGGTTGTTGATCTCATGGGCCAGCCCAGCGGCCAACTGGCCAATCGAGGCCATCTTGTCCTGCAGGTAGAGGTGGGCTTGGACTTCCTGCAACTGGCGCGTGCGTTCCACGACCCGCCCTTCGAGCGTCGCGTTGAGCTCGCGCAAGCTTTGCTGGGTGACTTGCAGCTTCTCTTCCGATTGCTTGCGCTTCAGCGCGTTGATGATGCTGCTGGCCAGCAGCTCGAGCGGCGTGATGTCATCCTGATCCCAGGTGTGCTGCCGGCGCACGGAATCAAAACCAATAAACCCTTCCAGGTGTCCGGCCCATACCATGGGGACGACGAGGAGCGATTGAATGCTTTGCGCGGCCAGCAGCTCCTGCTCCGCGGCAGCTTCCGGTGGCATCTGCCGCACGTCCGGAATGACGATGCTGTCGAAATTGCGCATGCGGGCGCTCCACCAGGGGAGCGCCGAGGAAGGTACGTCCTGCAAATTGTCGCGTTGCGGCGCGGTGCCGGCCGAACACCATTCGTGGGTGTTGGCGCAGGTAGAGAGGTCAGGCGCACACATGAACACATAGACCCGATCCACGTGCACGAGTTGGCCGATTTCGCCGAGGCTCTCCTGGATCGCCCGGTCGGTCCCGGAAGCGGGGAGATTGATGAAACGAGCGGAGATGCTAGCCAGCAGGGCTTCGAGCGTGTCGTGGGCGCGCAACTGGTTCTCGAGTGTCTTCTGGGCGGTCACGTCGAAGTTCACGCCGATCATGCGGGTGCGTGAGGACGGCTCATCCGCCAAGACCCGTGCGAAAGCGCGCAAGTAGCGCACGCTGCCATCGGGGCGACAGATACGGAAGGTCGTATTGAAGGGCGCCCCGCCACGCAGGGCGGCCTGTATCGCGCTCACAGTCGCCGCGCGGTCCTCCGGGTGCAGCGCCTGCTCCCAGACGGACAGGGAGGGGATCACAGCGGCCGCGACACCGTAAAGCTCGTACATGTGCGCGTCCCACACCAGGCGCTGCTCGTTGACATCCCAGTCCCAGACGCCGATGCCCGCGGCTTGGTTGGCCAGTTCCAGGCGTTCGCTCAAGTGGCGGATGGCCTCTTCGGCTTCCTTGCGCACGGTAATATCCTGATGCGTTCCGGCCATGAGCAGGGGCCGGCCCTCCGCGCTCCAGCTGGACACGCAGCCGCGGTCGAGCACCCAGATCCAGCGCCCATCCCGATGGCGCATGCGGCACTCGAATTCATAATAGTCCAACTCCCCCTTAAAGTGCCGCTCCAGCCGCTCCTCGCTGGCCTTCCAGTCGTCCGGATGCGCCAAGCGCCCCCAGGTCGCGATGGAGACCGGTGCCAGTTCCGCCAGGGTATAGCCGATGATTTCCGCCCAGCGTTCGTTGAAGACCGTGGCACCGGTCTGGATGTTCCACTCCCAGGTGCCGATGTTGGTGCCTTTGATGATGCCGTCCAAGCGTTGCTGAGATCCTTTTTCCACGCTTAAGCTTGCACTCAGCGCGGCCGTGCGTGCGTCAACCAGCCGTTGCAGTTCCGCACGTCCACGACAGATCATATGAGTGACCCAGGCCAGGACGCCGGCTAGGGCTACCCCCCCCAGCAAGGTCAGCCAGCCGGCACGTTGCGAGGAGAGCGGCATGAAACGGGGTCCCGCAATGGCGGTGACGGCGAAGACCTTGCCGAAGGCGCAGATCGGCCGCGTCAACGCCAATGCCGGTGTCGGGATCGAACGTCCGGGCCAGGTGGAAGCGAGTATGATGGGGGGGCGCTGCGGCCGCTGCAAGGCGAGTTCCAAAATGACCGTATGGTCGGCGGCAACGACGCGCAGGAGGTCGTCCATGTATAAGGCCGCCAGGGCAAAGCCGCGCAGGGTCGGGGGTGTGCCAGCGCGGTAGACCGGATGGAAGAGGAGCAACCCCTTCTGCTGCCCCGTTTCCTGCACCAAGGTGATGGGGTCGGTGGCGCTGGCGAGGCCGCTACGCATGGCATCCTCCAAGGCCGCTCGGCGCAAGCTCTCGGAGCCCAAATCATAGCCCAGCGCACGTGCGTTCCCCGCGCGCGGCGCCACCATGGCCACGGGGTAATAGACCTCGCGCCCGGTAGCAGAGATGCGCTGACCGTGCGCATCGCGCTGCCAGAGGCCGGACCCGAGGGCCTCGCCCCATTCGGCCGTGAACCGACCGGTCTCCGCCGCCGGCACGACCGGAATCCACTCCCAAGCTCGTACCGTGGGGTTACGCGTCAGATATTGCGCGAACATGTGGAACCTCGTAGCCGAAAACGTGTCGTTGACTTCGCAGAAGCGCGCCAGACTCTCCAGCTCCGTGTCGCGTACGCGTTCGAGTGCCAGGCGGATGGCATCGGTCCGACTAACCGCCAACTGCTGGAACACCTCTTCCCAGCTCCGCACCTCATGCCTCTGTACGCTCCAAGCTGCGCCTAACGCCAGTATACTGCCAGCCGCAAAGACCGCCGCAGGCTCCACATACCGCCGCCAGCGCGAGCCCGGGCCTGTACGTCGCAGCCGCCAGGCCAACAGTAGAATCAGCACCAGTGCCAGCGCGAAGAGCATGGGTGGCAAGGCCGCCCGGGCCAGCATGCCGCGCCAGGCGCCGGCCTCCACGTCCATACCCAACACGGCCATTAGTTGCCCCGTGGCGGGATCGCTGAGCGGCACGAAAGCGCTGATCCAGTTGCCCCAGCGATCGGCCACCGGACCTTCGGTCACCGCCAGACGAGCGTCGAAAACGCGCCGGCACACTGCGGAAGCCTCGTCATAGCTTTGCCCGGGCGGCGAACAATCCTTGGAATCCGGCGGCTCAGAGTCCACGTAGAAGCAGACCGTGCCGTCCGGCTTGCGCCCCAGCAGATAGAGGAAGCGACAGGTGGGGATGAGTTGCCGTGCCAACATGAACTGTTGCTTGAGCCGCTGATAGCTGGGCGAACTCAGGTCGGCCTTCGTACCACTCAACGCGCGCACACTGTCCGGATTGATGGCCTGCGCCATGAGGTTGGCATGCTGCAGCAGATCCTCGCGCCGCAACTGATCGGTGCCCGTGAGCAGCAGGGCGGAGCCGAGCGCGCCCAAGGCCAGCAGCCCGGCCAGCAGGAACACCACCCAGCGCCCCGTTATGCGGGCGGCGGGCGGCGTGGCCGGATTCCCTGATTGCCAATAGCGCATCGTAGGCCTCTTGCTGAATCGTCTGTTATCGCCGCATGCTCAAAGGTCCCGGATGCGTTTCGCCGGCACGCCACCATACAACCCCTGCGGAGCACAGGATGTGGTGACTACGGCACCGGCCGCAATGACCGAGCCCTGTCCGATCGTACAACCGGGCAGGATCACCGCGGCTGCGCCAATCCAGACGCCATCCTCCACCTGAATCGGTTGACTCTGCAGCGCGCCGGCGCGCCGTTCCGGCGGCCCCATCTGATGCGAAGTCGTCACAAAAGTCACCCCCATCGCCACCCCCACGTTCCGCCCGATCACGACAGCCGCATCCCGACAATCAATCACGGTGCCTTGATTGACCCAGCTCCCGTCGCCAATGGCGCAACGCGTCCCGGAAAAAACCACACCCGGCCAGACGTCAGCCTCGCCAATCTTCATCCCCACGAGCCGATAGATGGCACGGCGCCACCGTCGCGGACAGAGTTCACTCCTACCCACAACGTTCATCAGCAGATACGCTAGCTTCGTCATAACAGCCACTTCCCTTACGCGCGGCCCCCATGGTCCGCGCCGGATGATCCTCGCTCTTTCGGCCGCCCCCGCCAAGCACAAACCCGGCCTCCCGCGGCCGATTGGCCCACGGCAAGCAAAGGTGGCAAACGCATTTCTGCTCCTGGCATCTACTCGCTACGCAAGGCCGCACTAGGGGACATGGAGGCCGCCCGGGCCGCCGGATAGATGCCACCGAGCATGCCCAGGAGCGCCGCCACCGCAAAGGCCGTGCCGATCAGCCCCAGGCTGAACTCTCCGGCGATTCTTCCTTGCATAAAACCCATGGTTTGCATGATCCGCACGCCGATGATGCCGGTCAGCACCCCCCCGGCCGCACCGGCCAGACTGAGGATCACCGACTCCAGCAGAATCATAGCCACCACGCGTCGGCGCCGCCAGCCGACGGCCATCAGCAGGCCAATCTCGCTGGTTCGTTCAAACACGCTCATCAGCAAGGTGTTCATCATGCCCAGTGCCCCGATCAGCAGCGCGATGCTCGTGGCGGCCAGGCACATCGCCTTGGCGGCCTGTAACCCGATGCTGTTCTGGGCGATCTCTTCCGCCTGAAAGGCTTTCAACCCGCGGAACCGTCCCTGAATGGTTTGCCGGAGTTTGTCCACCTGCCCCGCCGTTATCTCCGGCGCCAGGCGGACATTCAGGAAGTTTATTTTCCCCTCGTTGCCGAGGATGGACTGGAGCAGCGGCAGCGGCAGCAGCGTGGAGCCGTTCTCAAACATCGAGTTGCTTTCAAAAATGCCGGCAACGCGCAGGGCGCGCGACTCCATCCGCACCGTGTCCCCCACCTTTTTCTTGAGCATTTCGGCGCACATCACCCCCAGATAGATGCAATCCGCGTCCCCCGGGCCGTTTGTCACACTACCGGCACGTAGCTTGAGATGGTCCCACAGGAAGCTGCCTGGTTCCCAACCCTCCACCAGCACCGGGATGGACTCCTCTTCGACATTGAGCATAACCCAGACCACACCTGCCACCGCCTGCACGCCCGGCAGCGCGGCGATATCACTGGCGCGCGCCTGCTCGAAATAGGTAGTTGGTACCCTCTTATGGTTGCTCAGCCTGGTAATGATCAGATCCGCGCCACGTGCCGCGTAGACCCGCGCCAGACTTTGCTCGTAGCCCTTGGCAATGCCAGCCATCGCGACGCCGGAGGCCACCCCGACGGCCACGCCAGCCACGGTCAGCAGGCTGCGCGTCCGGCGCCGCCACAGGTTCTTCCATATCAGTAAGCCGAGCGTCATGGCAGGGAGGGGGTGTCCGTAAGAATCCGTCCGTCGCGCATCGTGATCCGGCGGGAGGCGCGCCCCGCCACGTCCGGGTCATGCGTCGCCACCACCAGCGTCAGGCCTCGTTCCCGGTGGAAGCTGGCCAGCAGGTCCAGCACGCGCGCCGCGCTGGCTGAGTCCAGGTTACCGGTTGGTTCATCCGCCAGGATCACCTGCGGCTGGTTGGCGAGGCTGCGTGCGGCGGCCACGCGCTGGCGCTCGCCGCCCGATAATTCGGACGGTCGGTGATGCAGCCGCGCTTCCAGCCCCACCTCGCGCAGCAGGGACTCCGCGCGGCACTGGCGCTCCCCGCTGCTCCAAGGCATTTCAAACATCGGAATTTGCACATTTTCCAGCGCGGTCAAGGTTGGCAGCAGATGGAAGGATTGGAAAACAAACCCGATGTTTCGGGCGCGACAGCGGCTGCGCACCGCGGTCCCGACCAGCTTCGCCCCGCCAAAACGCACCTCGCCTGCATCCGGTTCATCCAGGGCGCCGAGCAGGTGCAGCAGCGTCGATTTGCCGCACCCGCTCGGGCCGACCAGTGCCACGAAATCGCCGGCCTGAATGGCCAGGTCCACGCCCTGCAAGGCCACTACGCGCCCGCCATCGAAGACGCGACGCACCCCTTGCAGCGCAAGAATCGTTTCAGCACTCATAGTGCGTACTTCGGCCTGGACGTGAGCGGGGGGCCTGGCACGCTGCCCGGCCCCCCCACGTATCGTAACCAGCGGCAATACCCGGTCCCCGGCTGGAGATCGTGATCCCCTGGCACGCTGCCGTTCACGGGCTAGCGATTACTTCCTCCGTCGGCAGTGCCGCGTCAAAGAAGTCGGCGGCCTTGCCGCTCCCGATCTGACCCAGGAAACTATAGCCGATCGTGCCGTTCGTGATGGCCCAGGCGCCGGGCGCACCGGTAAAGAGGAGCTTCGTGAACGTCACCGTACTCTTCGTGTCCAGCACGGCTTTCCGTGTGGTTCCATTCGTCGTCGGGACCCACGCATCATCGCAGAGATTACCCTTGGCAAAGCTGATCGTGTAGCCGTTCTTCTCCGTATAGGTGACGGTCTTTTCCGCGAAGGCAGTCTTAGCCCCATTCGGCTTGCTAAGCTTGGCGGAAGCCAGCAGGGAGCTCTTGCCCTTCGCATCCGTGGCCTCCCGGATCGTCAGGTTCATCCCCCACGCCTTCCCCTGTGCCAAGATCTCGTCGTCTGAGACAATTCCCGTCACGTTCGTTTTCTGTTGCACCGTTGGATATTTAGCAACCTTGTATTTGGTGGTGAGCGCCGCCGTGACCGTGGTTGTTTCCGTACCGTTGGGTTTCCAATTCCATTTGACCGTACCAGCCACCGAGGCGGTTACCGGCACGCTGGAAGTCCCCTGATTCAACGCCCCGATAAACGAGGACTGCAACTGGAGCGTGGGTATATCTTTCACCGTGGTGACACTGCCCAGTTGGCCGTGCAGCGGTCCGCCGCCCTTCGGCACAAGGCCTCGATCGGTAGTTGCCTCGAACATGATTTTGCCGGCTTCGTCCATGGCGATATCGACGCTGTTAGTACCGAGCGCGAGGTTGGTCGTCACATCGATGATCGGTGTCGCTAGCCGATACGGGTAGGTCAGCGGGAAGCTGCCGGTGGGGCAGATCAGGGCGAAGACCGCGTTGAACGTATGCTTATTCTTCACGGGGCCGAACTGGGCGTGCTCGCTGCCATCCAGGCCGGTAAAAACCACCGCGTCCTTGGTTACGCTGCCGAGTTGGTAACCGGCTCTGGGCGTAAAGGTCAGGTCGACATAAGCGTTTGTATTAAACGTCAGGGGGCCTGAATTTGACAGGATGCCGGAGACATGGGGACTGGACGTATGCCACGCCACGGTGCCGCAGCCTTTCGGCGTGATGTTAATTTGCCATTGGATGGTCGCGGCTTCCACGCTGCCGCTCATGCTGAGCATGGCAAGAGCCAGTAGGCCGGTTTGTATGCGTCTGGTCATGGTTGTCTGCATGGGTTATTCCTGTACGGTTGTGCGCAGGCCGTTCCTGGCGGCGCGCGCGATTTGCTGGGGTTGTGTGCTGGAAATGGCTAGCAAGGCGTCGTGGGCGGCCGCGGTCTCGGCGCGGCGCAGGGCAAAAACGGCCCGCATCCGGATATTGAGGGTGCCCGCTGATAGCGCGATGCCTGTCAACTCCGGGACGATCTGTTCGTTGAATACGGCGGTCAGCGCACTGGATTCGTTGCGACGTACGGCATCGCCGAGCGCATTAAAGCCGGCCACGCGCGCCGCCACATCCGTTTCCTCCTGAATGACCGGCAGGATGGTCTCGGCGGGATTCTGCGCTTGCGTGAGCATGGCTTCGTAAAGTCGGCGCCGCACATCTGGTTCCGGTTCCGCGCCGACCATCTCGGCCAGCGCGGGCCCCGACGCCCCATCGGGGCCATGGGCAGAGAGGGCCCAGGCCGCCATCTCCCGCACATTCGCATCGCGGTCCACCCGCGCCATTTGTTGCAGAAACGGTACGGCCTCTGGCGAAGAATGGGCCAGGGCTTCCACCGCCGCCGAACGCAGCTCATCGGCCGTCTCCGGTGCCGCCAGGAACTGCTGCCAGGTATTCTCAATTTGCGGAAACGGCGCATGCCCGAGACGGTCGAGCAACTGGGCCTGCAACGCGGGGTCAGGAAACTCCGGCAAGGCGGCGACTAGCATATCCGCGGCCCGTGCCAAGCCCATGCTGCCCAACCCCAGCGCCGCGGCCTGGCGCAACGCTTCCGACTGGTCCGGGTTGTGCATAATCTTGGCCAGCGGATCAATCATCACGTCCCCGCCGATCTCAGCCAACCCCGCGATCACGGCCACCGTATCGGCTTCGTGACCCGCAGCCAGCAATTCCAGGCCCGCGGCCGTGCGCAGCGCATCCGGCCAGCCATCATCATTCATGATGCGCGCCAAAAGCTTGCTGTTCTCCGCGCCGCCGATGGCCGCTAGCGCCTGAATGGCCACCAAGGCATCGGCATCGTCGCCACTCTCCAAGAGCGTCATCAGCGCCGTCACGAAGATCGGCGCGCGCGTCTCCCCCATCAACCGCCCCAGACCGCGCCGGTTCTCCCCTGCCTCCCCCTGGAACCCGTCCGCCAAGGCTTGCAAGGCCTGCGGACTCTTGATCCCGGCCAGACGTTGCGCGTACCGACGGCGCGTTGCGAAGGGCTGGTTCTGGTCCAGCAAGCGAGTAATCATGACCGGAACCGGAAGGTCCACGGGGATGCTGGCCGCGTCGTCCCCCGCGGTTTGTTCCGCGCACGCCGCCGCCATCCGTCGCGGCGCGCTGGCGCTGCCGAAACCCTGGGAGCCGGCCTTGAGCCACACGCCCGCCAGCAACAACACGCCGACACCACACACCCCTACCGCCGGCCGCACGACCCGGCGCCAGACACCATGGTCCTTGTTGTTGCTGTGATCGTGCATGCGATGATTACGTGAGCGCGCCGCCCCCTGCGACGGTCGCCAGTGCCTGGCTGCATGTTGGCGCTAAAAACAACTTCATTATAACAGGAAAACCGTGCCCCGTCTACGAAGGGCGCATCGCTGTTTCCTTACAGAGTTGCGTTCAGTAGGCCGGAACTC
>CAIOST010000211.1 GCA_903861045.1 uncultured bacterium
ACGTGTGGGACGAAGAAAGCGACGAAGTGTGGCGTGGCATGGATAGGAGCAGCAGACACTTCGTCCCACACTTCGTCGCACACTTTGTCGTCTACGCTTCGTCGTACACTTTGCCGGCTCTTCCAGTTCGGCGGCTCGAGCCTGGTGCCGCTTCAACTTCAATGAAAAATCCCCACACAAACCCGGAAGCGCCGGTGGTAGGGTTGCTGGCGCCGGCTGACGGGCGGCAAGGGTCGCCGAGCAATAATTAACCGCGAATGGACGCGAATGGAATGTGCGTGGTGCTTGGTTGCTGATGGACGGGCGGAGGAAGGCTCGGGACCTTGCCCCTCTGCCGCCCTGATCTGAGAAACCTTGTCGCGAGCTTTATCGAAAGCAATTGCCGTGCAAGATGTGCCATCGACAAAGCTCGCGACAAAGATGGAGGAACGTTTCTCATTGCTGCAAACCATCGGAATGGCCGGTATCCCGGCCATTCAGCGGCCCAACTGAACACTGAACACTGAACACTGGCACCTTGAACGGGTTGCTGGCGCCGGGGGAGAGGCAGGTGGTAGGTGGTCCCACTCGTCCATCGTAATCGTCGCCGTAGTCGTCGACCGAAAGCAGATACGCGGGGGACGAGGATCGCCGGGGTCGTTGTCGACGAAGATCGGGACAATGATCGGGACGACGATGCAGCCCGACAACGATTACGCCGCAGGTCGGCCTGAATCTTCCTGGCAGCGGTGGCTCCAGCAGCATGCGCCCGACTCCACGGCAACCGCGGGCCTGACAGGCGCGTGGCCCGCTTCGCCCAAAAATTCACAAACGTTTGCGAATTTTTTGGCCTGGATCCCTGCCTGCCCCTGAACTGCGGAAGATTGGGGGGGTGGATGCTTGGAAGGCTGGAGAAAACGCGGAAACAAGCAGTCTCCTGCGAATCATAGGATGGTGCGCCACATCAAGCGGTGATCGAGGAATTAATTCCAGACCGCAGGTGCAAATCGACCATGCTGTCGCGGGGGTTCCCAATCTTCCAGCCTTCTATTCTTCCAACTCTCGCAGTTTGGGGTCTTCCGGTTTACGAGTGACAGACGCTGATCCTTTCCCGTGAAATATTACTTACAGGTAAGGAAACTTCCACGTGAGTAAGGAGACGGTATGGTAGCCACACTGACATCCGAGGGACAGATCACCATCCCCGTGGCGATCCGGCAGAAACTGGACATCCGTAAAGGCGACCGGGTGAGTTTCGTGGGTTTGCCGACCATGTCATCGCCCATGGCAATGCCGCAGCCGGAGCCAAGCCAACCTTAACGTTTGACTCCGCCGCCGCTACGGATCCGCTGTTTGCCATGGTGCCGTTGAGATGATCACGACCGGCTTCGGCAGGCATTCGACCCGTGGGGGCCATAGGCGTGCGGCCAAATAGCCAGGGCTGAATCCAATATGCCCGTGGGGCGGGGTCCCGCGCCGCGGCCCCGTACTACTCTTGCGTCAATTGATGCCCGGGCACGCTGCAAGCGGGGTTGACCACAAGGGCATTGATGGTATAGCTGCCGCCGGCCGGACAGGTCGCCTTGGCACCGCCCTTGAAGTAAGGCGTCAACTGATCCCACCCCGGCACATCCTTATCGGCCATGGTTTGCGATGCCGTGGCCACCTGCTGTTTCGCATGATCAATCAGGCGCAGGTTGTTGATACACTGGCTCCGCTTGGCCGGTGAGTCCGAGATCACCGGGGCCTTCTGAAAGCTCGTGGCAAGTTCCGTGATGTACGCCATGTCGATCTTCAGGTCGCCCAGGGCGGAGGAGACGGTCAGGTCGGTCAGGGGGCATTCCCCCTGCAGTTTGTCGCCGTTCAGTAGCAGCAGCGTGGCGGTCTTGCTCTTGGGATCCAGCTTGAGGTTCTCAATGCGCGCCAGCGGGATCTGGACATCCGCAAAGGAGGTCTTGAGCGGAAGGGCGGCGAGCTTAGGCTGGCAGACGAGCGAGGAGCCATCCGTCAGCCGCAGGGTAAAGCGGTTGGTACCGGCCGGTTCCTTGCCCGGCTCAGCAGCCGTCACGGCCAACGCCGTGGCAAACAGGAGTCCCAGACTCAACACGTAAAAATTAGTTTTCATGGGCAAAAGAATACCGAGCGGGCGCGGCTACGTCAACCGACATAAATCTACCTGGCAGCGGTGGCTTCTGAAGCACGCGCACGATGTCGTGACGGCCGCGCAGCATGATCGCTGAGTTACAGCGCGAGCTGCATGCCTTCCACGCAGCCAAAGCACTCCACGGACGCGCCGGCCGCGCGAATGCGCTGCTGGCATTTTTCCACCTGCCGGTCCAAATCATCATCGGTGCGGTCAGGGTCATGGTGGAAAAGACCGAGACGCCGGACACCGGCGGCGATCGCCAAGTCCACCGCGTCGGCGTAGGTGGAGTGCCCCCAACCACGCGTACGCGTATACTCCTCGTCCGTGTATTGGGCATCGTGAATCAGCAGGTCGGCGCCTTGGCAGAAGTCCACATAGTCGCTGCGGCTGAGGCCGCCTTCGTGCTGGACGCCCAGCTCGTTATCCGTAAGAAAGACAAAGACCTTGCCGGCCTCGCTGAACTTGTAGCCGTGGCCACCGTTGGGATGACTGAGGGGCACCGGGCAGACCTCGATCTGGCCGTGACGACACTCCCCGTGTCCGTCGTGCGCCTGTGTGCACTGGGTTCTGAAGGTGGCCTTCACCATGCTGAAATCCACAGGAAAAAAGGGAGCCTGCATCTGGCGGGCGAGACGCTGCTTAAAACACTCCTGTGCGTGCGGGCCACCGCAGAAAGTAATGGTGTAGCGCGCGTCGTAAGCGGGCTCAAAGAAGGGAAAGCCGACCACATGGTCCCAATGCAAATGTGTCAGAAATAACCGCAGGGCCGTGACCGTCTCGTTCTGACACAATGCTTTGCCCAGGTTGCGCAGCCCGGAACCGGCGTCCACAATGATGACTTCCGGCAAGGCGGTGCGCAGCTCCAGGCAGGTGGTATTCCCGCCGTAACGCAAGGTGGTCGGCCCAGGCGTAGGGATCGAGCCGCGACTGCCCCAAATCTTGATGTTCATGGTTGCATTACCAATGGCAGCCGGTGTGGAACAACACAGTCATGGCAGAAAGAGTGCCAGAAGCGGGGATGTACGTCAAGCTGTCCGGCAGCGCGGTTAGGGGACTCGCTGGGCGGCGCATCCGGACAGCAACTGCTCGCAGGCGTGTTGTACGGTGGCCACGGGGATGGCCAGCATGCAGGCCGCCGGTTCCGCTGTGCAGGGCGCCTGCTTGCGATTTTCACAGCAGAGACACGGCCCGCAGGGGACTTCGCCGGTCAGCACCAGCGTGCGGCGGCTATCGCCAGCCGGGCCATAGCGCACCGGTGATTCCGGGCCGAACAGCGCCACGAGCGGCGCGCCGACCGCGGCCGCGAGGTGCATCACCCCTGTATCGCCGGTGAGCACCAGCCGGCTTTGGCGCAGCACGCCGGCCAGCACCGCCAATGTGGTTTGCCCGGCCAGGACGCGTACACGCGCGCGCGCCGCCGGCAGGAGCAGCTCCCGCAGCGCCTCCGCGCGCGACCGTTCATCGGCCGTGCCGGGGAGCACCACCCCCAACGTCAGGTCGCCGGCCAGTAGCGCCGCCACCACCTGAGCAAAGCGTTCCAGCGGCCAGCGCCGTTGCCAGCAGAGCTCACTGGCATGCGGATTCACCACGATCCAGGACGTGACCGGGGGGGCGCCGGCGGCCAGCAGCTTCTCCGCCTCTTGCAGAGCCTCGGCTGGCAACGCTACCGTGACCCGGGGCAGCGGGCCCTCCACCACCCCCAGCGGTTGCAGCAATTGCGCCACGTTGGTGCGGAAATGCTGATCATCCCGCAGCACGACGCCGCCATCCAGCCACCTGCCCCGCGCTAACCGTCCTGCGTGATGCGACGGCGGGTCCGGCGGCCCCGCCCTACCACCCACGGCCTGTCCTGCGTGCGGCGGCGGGTCCGGTGGCCCCGCCCTACCCGCCTGGTGCCGTAGGAACCCCAGCCGATAGCGGGCGCCGGTCAACGCGCAAAAAATGGCGCAAAGGTGCGAGAAATATTCGATGTCCACGATCACATCCACCCGCCGCCGCCGTAGTGCGCGCCACACGCGCCAGCCGTCGCCGCCCATTTGCCAGAAGTTCGTGGTGGAGATCGCCAGCACCTCGTCCACCTCCGGCAGCAGGCGTGCCACGGCGGCCGTACCGGCGAGCGACACCACCACGATCCGCGCTTGCGGCTGGCACTGCCGCAACGCCCGCCACACGCCGGCGCAGGTTAGCAGACTACCCAGCCCCATCAATTTTACAATGACGATCTCGCGCGGCGCGGGCGGCACGGCGTGTGGCCGGCGCGGCCACCAGCCCAGCATGCAGACCAGCGTCCCGCCCACCCAGGTATCCAGCCATCGCATATAGGAGAGCGCAACCATAAGGTGCCTATCGCGTGGTCAGGTCCATATTGATGCGGCTGCGCTCCCGGCGCACCGGCACACCCGACGCACCCTTGGCACCGCGCCGCACTTCCAGTGCTTCCCCCTCCCAGACCGCCCAGCCGCGCGGGGCCGCCCGGGCGTAGACCACGCGCAGCGCATCAAGGAAGCGCACCTCGCCGCGCCAGAATGGCAAGGGGCCCAGCCGCCGCAACAAGGGGGCGATATCGGTGGCCGCCGGCGCGGCGCCGAAGTCCGCACTGGCATGGGCGGGATCAGCGGTTGGCGTACCCCAGAAGGCGGCCGGGGCAACCTCCGGCGCCGCTGCGGCGGGTGGTGCCACCTCCGCCTTCCCCGCTTGATCTTCCTCGGCCAGCGCACCGGGATGGTACCCCAGCAACTCCTCCCGTGGCATGCCGCGCAAAACGAGCAATAAAAATGGATCGCGATCAATCGCCTCGGCCAAGAGGTAATAGACAGCGGCCGCGTGCTTGCACTGGTGGGTCCAGTCCGGACAGGTGCACACCATTTTTAGATCGCCGTGCTCTTCCGGAAACAAGGGACACCCCGCCTCGCGAAACAGCGCCTCCATCTCCGGCGGCAACTGCCGCACCAACAGTCGTGCCGTTAAAATCGGCTGTCGCCGCAGCGAGGCCAGCACCCGGCGCGCCCCGGCGGCCGCGAGCGTCGCAAACAGGATCTCGACCTGATACGGTTCGGCGCTGCCACCCTGCACCCGGGCGCTGACCATGCCAGCGCCCAGGCGCAACTCCGCCACCTGCCCCATGGCGGCATAACTGCGGCCGCGCCCCAGACGCGGTCCGGGCATGATCTGCTCCAGCAGGGACAGCCAGCGCTGCCCCCACCACTGATGCGCCATCCGCCCCCGCACCATCTGCGCGCGGATGCCCCCTACCAGCGTCAGCGGCACGCGCGGCGTATGTTTCTGCTTTTTGGTCATGACGATAACAGCCCCGTGCCTACGCCTCCTCCGCTTCCATCACGGCCCGTGGCCCCAGCGCGAGCACCTCTTTCAGCTCCTCATCCGAAAGCTCCGTGAGCCAGGTTTCGCCCGTGCCGACGATGGCCTCGGCCATGGCACTCTTGGCCGTGATCATGGCGTCAATCCGGTCCTCCAGCGTACCGGCGCAAATGAACTTATGGACCATCACATTACGCGTCTGGCCAATGCGGAAGGCGCGGTCGGTGGCCTGGTTCTCCACGGCCGGATTCCACCAGCGATCGAAATGAAACACATGATTGGCGCGGGTCAGGTTCAAGCCGATGCCACCCGCGCGCAGGGAGAGCACAAAGACCGGCGGCCCGTCGCCACGCTGCCAAGCCGCCACCATCTGGTCGCGCTCGTGCAACGGCACACCGCCATGCAGGAAGAGCGGCTCGAAACCGAAGAGCTGGCCGAGCTGTTGCTGCAACAACGTGCCCATCTGCGCAAACTGGGTGAACACCAGCGCGCGGTCGCCGTTGGCGATCAGCTCTTCCAGCATCTCCCCCAGGCGGTCGAACTTACCGGAACGGCCATGCAGCGCCGCCTCGTCCGTCGGCAGGTCGCGATCCGCCCGTGCGCGTCGGCCCGGCGCGCCGCCACCGGCCACGCCCTGATAGTTGTCGGGGTGATTGCAAATCTGTTTGAGGCGCAGCAGGGTGCTCAACACCAGCCCGCGCCGGGCAATGCCCGTGGCGTCGGCCAGGGCTGTTTCGAGTTCGTGCAGCACCGCGGCATAGAGTGTCGCTTGTTCGCGCGTCAAGGAACAGTAGACCCGCCCTTCGATCTTTTCCGGCAGATCGGCGATGATGGTGCGGTCGGTCTTCAAGCGCCGCAAGACAAACGGCTGCGTAGCGCGCCGTAAGCGTTCGCGCACCGCCGGGTCCACGCCAAGTTGAATCGGCCGCTGGAACCGGTCGCGGAACGTGCCGCGTGTGCCGAGCAATCCGGGGTTCAGGAAATCCATGATGGCCCACAAATCGCCCACATGGTTCTCCACCGGCGTACCGGTCAGTGCCAGGCGATAATCCGCCTTCAGGGCACGTGCGGCCTGCGACTGGCGCGTATCCGGATTCTTGATGTTCTGCGCCTCGTCCAGCACCACGCCCGCCCAGTGCACCCGCCGCAGCGTGGTATAATCACGCGGCAGCAGCGCATAGTTGGTGACCACCAGCGCATGGCGCGCCGCTTCCTCGGCGAATGACTCCCCTTGCAGCCGGTCCGCGCCGTGATGGCGCAGCACGGACAAGCCAGGCGTGAAGCGCGCGGCTTCGTGCTGCCAGTTACCAATGACCGAACTCGGGCAGATCAGCAGCACGGGGCGTTTCTCACCGCGCTCCTGTTCGCGCAGCAGCAGCGCCAGCGCCTGGATGGTTTTCCCTAAACCCATGTCATCCGCCAGACAGGCGCCCAGCCCCCAGCTTCGCAGGAAAGCCAACCAGGTAAAGCCGGTACGTTGATAGGGGCGCAATTCCCCTTGGAACCCTTGCGGGGGCGGCAGCTCTTCGATCGCCGCCTCGCCGCGCAGCCGCCCGATCAACTCCTGCACCCACCCGCGGGCCTGCACCCCGCCCACACGCAACCCATGGGCCTCCTGATCGAGCCCAATCGTCAGGCGCACCAGGTCACCGGCCGCGCGCGCCTCGCGCTTGTGCCGCTGCCACAGCCGCAGCGCCTCGTCGGCCTGCCGCTTGTCGAACTCGATCCAGCGCTCGCGAAAGTGGACGAGCTTTTCGCCACTGGCACCCAGCGCCGCGATCTCCGCCAGCGTGACAGGCTCACCGCCCAATACCACCTGCCAGTCTACCGAGACCAGGGCGGTCAGCGAACATAACTGGTTCGCCATGCTCGCGTCACTGGCCGCTTTGGCCAGCAATTCCAGCCGCGGACGGTTTTCCGCCCCCTGCCACCAGGCCGGCACGTTGACGCCCAACCCCGCGGCTTCCAGCAGCGGCGCATAGACCGTCAGGAATTCATGTGCTTCCCCGGTAGTCAGGTGACAGCCGGTGGTGGCGGTGGCGCTTTCGCTACGCGCCAGCATCGGACAGAGCGACGCGGCCTGCCCCAGCGCGGTCAACGCCAGTTCGCCCCGCTCGGCGGCGGCCGCATCCCCGCCCTGCCAGACGGAGGCCAGCGGCCGGACCGCGTGTGGACGATCCAGCGGCTGCACCAGATAGCGCAGGAACCAGCGTGCTGGCAGCTCTCCCTGGGCCGGCTCTTCCAGTCGCAGCAAGAGGCGCCAGTTGGCGCGCGAAGCCAGATCCACCGAGCGACGCCACGCCTGCACCTCGGCGGCGAGCTGCGCCAATTCGTGTTGCTTTTCCCAGCGCACGCCCCGCTCGTCGCCACGCAAGGCGGCCAGCCAGGCCTCATGCGCACTGAAGAAGCGTCCCTTGCTGGCATGCGCGCGCGACAGGGTCGTGACGGATGACAGGCGTACCAGCCCATCCACCATCTCCGCCACCACGAGCTCTGCCGCTGCGACCGCTGTCAGCGTGGTCGCCGGCTGACCGCGCAGTGCCAAACAGCGCGTCGCCGGCGGCAGCCGGGCGGCCAACCGGAAGAGACGTTGGCGATCACTCCCGTCAAACGCCGGCTGCCAATGCGCCTCATAGCGGTCGCCACGCGCCACCAGCGCCGGCAGAAAAGCGCCCCGTGCCACCAGCGCGCCAGCGTAGCGGAAGAGTTCCGCCCACCCCTGTAGATCCGCGCCAGCCATCACGCCGGGCGCCAGGCGTCGCTCCGCCTGACAGGCGCCCAGCAAGGTAAACTGCGCGCGCTGCGAGAGGCGGATGGTGGTCACCTGCCACGGCACCAACGCCAGTTCCGCCGCCGGCGCGCCGGCGTACCGCCAGACTTCGCGCGAATGGACCGGCTTGCCCGCCGCCGTCGGCAGCCAGGCGGAACGCACGATAATCTTAACCGGACTGACCCAGCCCGAGACCTTGCGCCACGCTTGAGTCAACGCTTCCGAGCCAGGATCATACGGGTTAATGGGGGACAGCACGCCACCGGCCTCGGCGGACCAGCGTTCGGCCCACAGATGCAACGCGCCTTCCAGCCAGGATGCATGCAGCACCAGCACGGCAACAACCCCTTTTCACGATCCGCCCGAACGCCCCAAGACCAGGTGCGCGGCGAACCGGTCAATATACGTCACTCGCGGGGAGAAAGCGAGCTGGCGATCAACCTTGGAATGTCGAGGGGCCGTAACCAGCGCAATTCCCGTTGCCGCATCTGCCGGCGCCCGGCGGGGGTGACATCCTCGGCATCATTCAGGTGATCACAGCCATGGGCTATATAGAGGGCCAGCTCCTGATCCACCGACCACCCGCGGCGCCCCCCCCCACCTGCCACGCACGCTCCACGTTTACCAACAGTTCGCCGCGCACCCCCGGCGGCTCCCCCGGCATCGGCTCATACCGTTGCGTGATGACATCCGTACTCCCAACGTGGCGCATCACCCGCTGATTCCAGGACGCCATGCCGGCGTCGTCGGTCAGGATCACGGTCAGTTCCAGCCAGGGGGAGGCGCCGCGGCACCCGGCACCCTTGGCCGCCAGCGCTGCCACCACCTGCCGCACCGCAGCCAGGCAGATCCGGCAGGTTTTTTGCCGATTGTCAATTTCGATATGCATGCGTCCGATCTCTCCCCCGGCAGCCCCCTGGCGCAGAGCTGCAGGCGCCCCCGCCTAGTAGGTCCGCTCAGGGTTGCGAGTATACGCCTTTCCCGGTGGCCCGACTAGCAGACTGTCGGCTGCAGGACTTTTCCCACGGCGGGTCAGGGGGCGGCCGCGTGCCGGGCGACGGCC
>CAIOST010000212.1 GCA_903861045.1 uncultured bacterium
AACTACCGGGGCGATACCCAGGGCGTTGCCCTGGGCTGGGGTTGGAGCGGGCCGTTGGCCCTCACGATGGGTGCCGGCGCGGGTCATGCGGCACCTGCCCCGGCAAGGTGGCGGATATCGATCTGGCCGGTGACGGCGGCGGAGATCAGGGCCGTGCGGCGCTCCTGCAGAAGTTCGATGGCGCGCTGGGCTTCGGCGGTGAGGGCGTCGAGTTTGGCCGTTTCGGCAGCAAGGAAGTCGAGAATGTAAGCCTGTTCTTTGATCAAGGGCACGACAATCGCAAGTTCCAATATCGCCGATTGGCCTATGTTGAGCATGGAGGCACTTGCGCCGGTTGCTCCCAGTTCAATCTGACCACGAACAGCATCGCATCTCAAGTAGTGCGAGACGAAAGAAGGAATGCAACATTCGGACTTAAAACGGATGCGGTACAGCTTGTCGCAGAGCATCAGGTTCGGGTAGTCCCTCTCGGCGACTGCAGCACTACCAACTAGTTCACGTGTGTTTGCGCGTGAAATCAGAAGATCGTCGCGGGCAATAGCCAACTTCGGATCTGGTTGGAGTTCTGGTGGGAGCAGCTTATTCTCCGTAGGATTGAACTTGCCGGAATTGACGCATCCGACTTTCAAGACGCCCCACTCATTATCCTCCGCCGGAAATCCTTCGCACTGTGGACTCCACCCCTGTTCGATTGAGCTAGTGAAGTGCTTGATTCTAGCAATTTCCCAATGCTTCGGCACGTCTCCGAGCCACTCGATGCCGGAGGGTTTCATGGGCGCCTGGGGATTCAGCCCCTTGGTGACGGCGTGGGAGATGACGGACTGGCGTTTTTCTTTGAGCAGGTCGATCAACCGCTGCTGCTCGGTCACCAGCCCATCAATCTTCGCCGTCTCACGGTCCAGGAACGCGGCGATGCGGGTCTGCTCGGGGAGGGGCGGGAAAGTAACTGTATGGCTGCCCAAGCATCCCTTCGTCATGCTCGGCAATGCGGTGTTTGTCGAGTAATAATCAAAAGGAATAGTCAGTGCGAGGTAGTATGCGTATTTTCCGCAAACATTAGGGCATATCTTTGTCCAATACATAGTGTCCACGGTCCAAAACCTACCGGTGACATAGAGCGGCTTGTCGATGGTGCCTTTTCGACCAAGCAGAACAGATTCACCATCATGGAGGAATTCTGACGCGTAGGCAAAGGGTCCACCCGATCCAATCACTGGGAAGCCCGTGTCAGTCTCGACGAGTTTGTGATCGGCACCATTTTGTATGTCTATGAGCCGTTTGAATGGTGCCGTTGCCCAATGCTCCGGCACCTCCCCCAGCCACTCGACGCCGCTCTCCTTGTATTTGGGATACCGGGGGAAGCTCATGGTTGGCCTCCCAGTGCGCGATGCCCGCAGCCGGAGGGCCAAAGGCCCGACCTAACCCAGCCCAGGGCAACGCCCTGGGTATGGGGTCGGTTATGTGCGGAGCCCTGAAGGGGCGACCCAATCACGCGGTGCTGGTTAGGCCGCCCTTTCAGGGCTAATCGGCCTTTCCGTCCATTGCCCCAGGGCGTTGCCCTGGGCTGGGGTTGGAGCGGGCCGTTGGCCCTCTGGCATGAATGCTCCGGCACCTGTCCCAGCCACTCGACGCCGCTCTCCTTGTATTTGGGATACCGGGGGAAGCTCATGGTTGGCCTCCCTGCGGCCCATCCTTTTTCTTCCGCTTGGGCAACTTCTTGGCAGCCTCATCCAACTGGCGCAGGGCCTCAGACTCTCCTTCCGCCTCCAGATAGGCCCGACGGCGGGCGGCAAACTGTTCATAGGCGTCGGCGGCTGCACGGTCGGCGTCGTCACGGCTAACCGTGCCGGCATTGGGCAACACGGCGCGGTCGTTGAAACGCAGGAATTCGTCGAGCTTGGCGGTCCAGTCATTCAGGAAAATCTGCTTGCGGCGGCGGGCCTGGTCTTCGGCGTAATCCAGGAACATGACCACGACGCGGTTGAGCTCGGTGATTTCAGGCTCGGTGAGGTAGTTCTTGGCCACGGCGACATCGGCCTTGTGGACCATGCCGCCCTTCCAGGCCGTTAAGCCCATGTTAGGTTTGGCGGGATCGACGCGGGTGGCAATCAGTTCCGGTGCAGTCAGGCCGGTGGCAGCGAAGTGCAGCTTATTCTGTACTGTCTGGAAGACGAGGGCCGTCTGGGTCTGGCTGGGCGCATAGTCCGCTGCCAGGGCCAGGATGTCGCGCACCCGCAAATACATCCGCCGCTCGCTGGCGCGAATGTCGCGGATACGTTCCAGCAATTCGTCGAAATAGTCCGGCGCATCGGGGCCGGGCGGGTTCTTGAGGCGTTCGTCGTCCATGACGAACCCCTTGACCAGGTATTCCTCCAGCCGGGCGGTGGCCCACTGGCGGAACTGGGTGCCACGCTCGCTACGGACGCGGAAACCAACTGCCAGGATAGCGGCGAGGTTGTAGTGCCGGACGTTCCGTGACACCTCCCGGGCCCCTTCGCGGCGAACTTGTAAGCAATCCTTACAGGTTGCCGCCTCGCTTAGCTCACCGTCTTCGTAGATGGACCTCAGATGCAGCGTCATGTTCTGCGGTGTGGTTTGGAAGAGCTCTGCCATCAGAGCTTGGGTCAGCCAGATCGTGCCATCCTGAAACCGACACTGGATGCGGGTCTTGCCATCCTCGGTCTGGTACAGGACAATGCCGGAATCAGGAACGGGGGTGAGATCGCTCATTTCGTCAACCCTCCGATCATGGTGAGGATCCGGTCGGTGACGCCCTTCAGCTCCGCATCGATTTCGGCCAGGGGGCGCGGCGGTTTGAAGACGTAGAAGTGGCGATTGAACGGGATCTCGTAGCCGACCTTGGTCTTGTCGGGGTCGATCCAGGCGTCCGGCGCGTGGGGGAGGACTTCGCGCTTGAAGTATGCCTCCACGTCCTCGCGGAGCGGCACGTTCTCGGTGTCACGCAGATCGGCATCCGCCACCGGCTTGCCCTTCCCCGCCCCCTTGGTGCCGCGCACGATGGCGCCGGCTGCGTCACGCTCAGGCCGCTCGACGGTGATGGTGCGGTAGCCGAACTCTTCGTTCTTGAAGATGCGGCTGATCGGCACTGGTTGACCATCCTCGCCGCGACGACTGACCTTGCGGAAGTCGCCGAAGAGCTTCGTGATCTCCTCAATGTGCGCCGGGCTCAGCTCCTTGCGCTTGCTCCCCAGGCTTTTGCGCATCTTCTGCCACATGCCGCTGGCGTCGATGAGCTGGACCTTGCCCTTGCGGGCGGCAAGCTTGCGGTTGCTGACGATCCAGACGTAGGTGCTGATGCCGGTGTTGTAGAACATATCCGTGGGCAGGCCAATGATGGCCTCCACCAGGTCGTTCTCCAGGACGTAGCGGCGGATCTCGCTCTCGCCCGAGCCGGCGCCGCCGGTGAAGAGCGGCGAGCCGTTGAGGACGATACCGAAGCGGCTGCCGCCCTCGGACACGGGCCGCATCTTGCTGACCAGATGCAGCAGGAAGAGCAGCGAACCGTCGCTGACCCGGGGGAGGCCGGGGCCGAAGCGGCCGTTATACCCCAGCTTCTCCGCCTCGCCGCGGATCTCCTTCTCGATCTTCTTCCACTCCACGCCGAAGGGGGGATTGGAGAGCATGTAGTCGAACTGCTTGCCGGGCAAGCCGTCGGCGGAGAGCGTATTCCCGAAGCAGATGTTGGCGATGTCCTGCCCCTTGATGAGCATATCCGCCTTGCAGATGGCGTAGGACTCGGGGTTCAGCTCCTGGCCGTACATCACCAGGCGGGCGTCGGGGTTGTGGCTGGCGAGGTGCTCGCCGGCCACGGAGAGCATCCCGCCGGTGCCGGCGGTGGGGTCGTAGAGCGAGCGCACCACGCCGGGCTTGGTCAGGGCCTCGTCGTCCTCGATAAAGAGCAGGTTGACCATCAGGCGGATGACTTCCCGCGGGGTGAAGTGCTCACCGGCGGTCTCGTTGGAGAGTTCAGCGAACTTGCGGATCAGCTCCTCGAAGACCGCGCCCATCTGGGCGTTGCTGACCACCTCGGGGTGGAGGTCGATAGTGGCGAACTTCTCGGTGACCAGGTAGAGCAGATTGGCCTTGGCCAGGCGGTCGATCTGGGTGTGGATCTCGAAGCGCTCGAAGATGTCGCGCACCGCCGGGGAGAACGCCTGGATATAGGAGCGCAGGTTCTCGCCGATGTGGTCCTGGTCGCCCATCAGGCGCTTGAGGTCGAGGGGCGAGGTGTTGAAGAAGTGCTGCCGTGAGACCTTGAGCAGGAACGGCTCCGGGTTCAGTCCAGCCTTGGTGCGCTTCTCCAGTTCGGTCAGCACGGCGGCCTTGGTGGGCCCCAGCACGCAGTCCAGGCGGCGCAGGACGGTAAAGGGGAGGATGATCTTGGCGTAATCGGACTGCTTGTAATCGCCGCGCAGGAGGTCAGCCACCGACCAGATGAAGGCGGAAAGGCTCTGGTCGGCGGGTTTGGGTGGGGAGACCAGGGGGGTGGGTTTGGTCATAGTGGTGGTGGGCCGGGGCTTAATGGTTCTGGGCTTGGATGGCGCTGCGGGGGCATTGCCAGGGGGAGGCCGCGCACCGGCAGGCCGGCCGCGACCCACGCGGGCCGAACGCAGGCCGGAACCAGTCTGACGCACAGCAGCCATGGCGTGGAAGGATGGCAGAAGCATCAACAACAGTCAAGACAGCCACCAATCTTGTTGCACGAAGGGCGCAGGGTTCATGATGGCCATCTGGCAGTAAACTGCGGCGCCACCAATGCGGCACATCAGCACACCTGCTGCACACTCCTGCCGACCATCTCCGCGCTCCTTCGATGCCTTCTGTCACCTTCACAGTCTGCAGCAGTCACCATCGACTGGTCCCGCACGAAAGCGCCCTGACCGGATCCGCGTGATGGTAAAGCGCATCCTGAACCGGTACGGCTACCCCCCGGATCTCCAGGAGGAATCCGATCCCTTCAGTTTTTGCGATGGCAGATACGGAAACGGTCTGTTCGGGCTACCATGCTTGGACCACGGATCGTCGCCGAGCCGCTTGGCCTTTGCCCGTAGCCACTTTGGCAGGTTGTTCCATGTCACGGTGGTCAGCATGCGAAACTCATCTGCGGTGTACGGGTCACCCCGCCCTGAATTTGCGACTGGGGGGACGGCTACTGCAGGAGGCGTAGACGAAACTGGCGATGCGGCCGGTGGCGATGATGGCTGCTTTTGCGGGATGGTTGCTGCCGGGCGCGCGGTGACATTATCAAGCCGCTGGTCAACATACGCCTCAAAGGCCTCCGCCGAGTCGAAATCCCCGTAACCCCAGTAGTAGGTCTTGCACTTTGCCGTCTCGTCGGGAAGGCTCCAGAATATCCAGCGCCGGGTTTGCTGAAGGATGCTGAACTGGTCTGGATTCCAGGGAAAGCGGATGGTCGTGGCCTTCTTGTCGGAGGCCACCAGCATAATATGCGCCTCCGTAACCGTATTGAACTGGTTCATGGTGTCGCCGTGGACCACGAGTTGCGGGAGCCGGGGGCGCTCCTCCGTGATGTTCATCTGCGGCCGGATATCGGAGATTTGCCAGTTCGCCAGGGCGGCAAGCGACTCGTTCATGATCACGGTCGTTGTCTGACTGGCCGGATCGGCAAGCACGGCCGCCGAGATGGTCTTGCACTCGGACAGCGGGCGTGACTCCATGCACAGAATCGCATCGGGATTGAGCAACTGAACGCCCTTCAACCATGTGTTGTCAGCTGAACCAACTTGCTGGCCGAAGGACACTGCTGTAGAGGCCGTCTGTGCTGCTGTGCCCGGCGCGATGGGCGTTGGCGGCGTGGGGGGCTTGGCAGGTTGGCGGAGCAACGGATGGTTGGATGCCCACGCATTTTCCCGGTAGTCATGGTCCAGGCGGAACACGCTTGCCACGGAAGATCGATCACCGTTGTTCAGAGCAACAGCAATGCGTATCGCCTTTTCAACGGGAATCGAGCAGAAGCATCCGGTACCGGCAATGTCGAGTGCGGTCCTATCGTCAACTTCCTGCCGTCCCAGCACCTGCTCGTCATCCCAAGCACAGAGAATGACGAGGTAGTTAATGCCCGCGTTCTTGAGCGCCTCCATCATTTCTACCGGCGATGCATAGGGTGACAGAATCCCGTGAAGAACGAGCATTCTGTCCGGCGGCCAGCATTTCCTCGCCGCACATATCTGGATGAGTTCGCGTAAGGCGCGGAAGTACATGAGCATCCTGCCCAGTTTCTCGCCGGAAGGCAGTGAAGGCGAAATCCCATCATCAATGGGAAAGTAGATGCCATATGCATCCTTCCCAGTTTTCCACTGAAGAGGGAACTCAGTTGCCAGAAAAGACGCCAGTGCTTCGGGGAAAGGCGTAAAATGTACTACGTTCAACCCTTCATGCTTCATGCTGATGCCGTTAGGAAATAACGTAATATTAGGCCGATCAGCACCCAGCACAGCAAACACGTACTCACGGCAGACTGTGAGCAGTGCCATTTCCTTCACAACTTCCTCTTTGGACAGGCTCCGCCCCGCATACGCCGAGTGCCATCCTTGTTCGACGGATGGAGAAGCCCCGGGTACAGCAATTGTCTCGTCCCTCTGCCCTGTTCGCGCGATATTCTGCACATTTGGCTGCGGTGCAGGAACAGATGGCGGGGTAAAAGCGTCTCGGTTAATTCTCTCAAGAAGATTGTCGAGTTTGGCCTCTAGCTGCTCCATTTTTAGTGCCAGATCAGCATCGTCTTGGCTATCGGGCTCCGTTGCCCCTGTGGCGGCCTTTGACTTAGGTGTAGACTTCTCTGCGTTGGAACCGGCAGACACGGTTGGTGAGGCAGTTTTGACGGCCTGTGCAGCCGTTCCCTGCGTCGCTTCCCCAATCGTGATGCCGGCATAAGGGGAAAGCCCCTGGAAGTCCCCCGCAAGGATGGCGCAGTAGGCGGCGTCATACTCTCGGAGCACTTCGGCAAGCGCTGCAGCATCGTGGTCGGCACCGAAAACGTTGAAAATGCGGCCAATGAACTTCAGAAAATCCGTAATCGGCGAAGTCTCGTCGTAGCCGGGATTGGCTGCAGCGAGGTTCGAATGCAGGCTACGATCGCCCAAGTGGGCGCCGGCACGCTGGATACGGGCTTTGGCACCTTCAATCAGACTGGCCGGAGACCCAGTCGGAAGGCCGACGTTGCGGATGATCGTTGCAGTTTCTTCAACCGTGACAACCTTGCCGGTCATGATGCGTACGGCAAGAAAAGCTTCAATGACAGCATCCGGGGTAATTGCAGCACCATGTGTCCTTGCGGGGCAGCGCAGATTACTGATGAGTTCGCGGAGTTCATTGGAAACCGAACGAGGGGCGGGTTTAGGTTGGCGGGGCGCTGCTACTGATTGATCGACATGGTTGTTGCGTCTGAGACGACACCGCGGCCGTTCACTCTCGCTGACGGCAGCCAACATATCCAGCAAAGCATGAGCAGACAGTTCATCGATCCCTGGGATAGCGGCTGTTGTCTTTGCGCGCTCCGTGGCGTCCGCCAGCAACTTGGCCGGATCGGCAGCAATGCCCGTGAATTTGACCATCTCGGCGACATCCTCGGGCTTGACCTCTTTGCCGGCCATGATGCGCGACGCCACCAGCGCCTCAACGTATGCCGCAGGATTGCGACGGGCAACAGCCCCCTGGACGATCTCGTGCCGAGGAGCATACTTTGAGCAGTCTGGAACAGGTTGTTCAGGCATGGTTGCTCCTTGGCAATGATGCGCCACCCTATAGCGCTGCACACTTTGAAATATACATTTTCATATTGGCCTGCGACTCGGCGCCATGCTCCATGTATTCAACGGTAAGCCAAAAAACTTTATCAAAGGGACTCACAGCCAGTGACAGTCTGCGCGCAATGATTCTTTTCTCATCGGCGTTGTGCAACATTTCTTCGCTGGACTCGTCGTACATCATGAACAACATGTTTGATAGCGACGCCGATGAATCGCCGTGTGCATCCCTTAGCTGGTTGATGCACTCTTGCCAGTACGCTTCACGTTGGCGCATTTGATACATCTGGTCACAACCCACAAGATGGCACAACCCCTTTGCGACCTTTTCAGAATTCATGCCTCTTATGTCAGGTTTTGCAGCGATATCGTTTATTCGGAAGTCGCACCATTGCTCAAATCTTGTTTTTGAAGCCGGCGATTCTGTCGTTGGCGCGGCGAGACATGAAATTCCCTTCTTTCCTTTGACCAAATGAAACCCCATCCAATAGATGGCAACCACGCCCACCAACATAACCAGCATGGTCATCGCCGTTCCGATGGTCCTACACAATGGGTCGAAACAGAGTCCCATGGCCAAGGCCGTTATGAGAATTGCCAATTTCATATGCAGTCCCGTTTCGCTTTGTTCAAAAAAAGTGGAGTGCGGACATCCCTGTCCATGCCTCTTCCGGGGGACCGCGAAGCCCCTCTAAGGAAACACGAAACAAGGAGCCGCACCCCAAACGGGGCGCGTCTCGCGAGTCTCGCTTCCTTAGATGAAAATTCGCGGTTTTCGGAAGAAGCGCGACGCGTATCAACGCGTCAAATTGTTGTCAGTCTCAGTCGGTCGTCGTGATCGATCCTTTCGGCGCACCGCTGCGCCCAGGAACCTCCCGGAGCAGCAAGTCGTGATACACCAAACCATTAGCGAATGGTACCTCGTTCAGGACCGAATGGGAACTGCTTTATGCTGCGATACCAATTTGAGCACAATGGCGCTCCACCACCGCCGCCCAGCCACGCTTTGGCTCCGTGCGGGCGTCTTCACGCCTGGAGCGCACCTCGCGTCGCCTCGCGCCGCGATGGGCCGAGACGGGGCAAGTGGTCGCGTCTTTACGCACAGCATGCACTCACCGCCGACTGTACGCGTCTTCCCACCCCTTCGTGATATCCGCCCCCCCTTGTGCAATGCGTTCCGCGCACTGGGCATACGTGCGCCAGTGCATGCCTTTTGGCTTCGGTGGGAGAGGATCAAGAATGGAATGGCCACCGCCAAGTCTGACACGAATCTTCTGCTCACGACGGATGGCCCGCTCATGCGGCACCTCGCGCTGGCACTCGTAGGACAGGCGGAAACACCGACGGCACCCGATCTCAGCGCCGAGAAGAAAGAGTCGGCCGGCACGACGGCGACACCGGGGGCAGAGAAACCAGGGGCGGTGACCGCCAAAATGGCAGGGGGTCCAGGCGAGATCGACACTCCTCCCGTCAACAGAGAGCTGCCTGTGCACCGGAAAGCGGAGGGACAGGGACCGTTGGGTGGCCAGAACCAAAATTGACGCCACCTGTTCAGCGACGTAGCCGCCGCGCCCCTTTCGGCCTGATCCAAACCCGCCCATAGTCGTTGCCTCTCAGGTTATTACGAAATCATCTGCCAACTTCTGGTCGCCCAACCTCAGGCCTGGCGCGCCAAAGCCTTCAACAGTGACTCGGCAGCTCGTGCGCCTGCCTTGTATTCGGCATGCGGGCGCTCTTCGCCATGGTCGGGCATGTACGGGTTGTCGTCCTTATGCGACGACTGGTGATAATGCAGCACGTTGCAGAACCCATCCCACCAGATCGGGGCATGTTCCGTCCGCAATTTGCGGGTTTCTTGTAGCAGCGCGGCTTTCCAAGTGGAATTCATAGCTAGGACTCCTTCGACAACGGTTTCAGCATCCAGCTGAACATGATTACTATTGACAGCAAGCATAACACGCCGGAAGTCATCCCCCCCCCCGGGACACTGATGACTTCCCCCGCACTTACGTATGCGGGGGGGGAGTCATACCAGTTACGACTTCCATGACTTCCGATGACTTCCGATGCCTTCCGGGAAATCATAACTTCTCTCCCTGCAGGCGCTTGGCGTCGACAGCTTCGGGGGTGCCTACATACGTCGGCATGTTCTTGTGCTTCGGTTTTTGCTAATTCCGGCGAAATGGCCGCCACTACCTCCGCCAGGGAGACTTCGGAGCTTGTGAGGCGTTGCTGAAAATCGCGCAGGTGGCTTAATTTTCGCTTGGCGTCTTCCGAGGACGGGCAACCCTTGCTCATTGCTCGCAATGCTTGCGCCAATTGTTCGAGATCGCCGCCGAATTGGTCTTGGGTCAGCAGCGCGTACCAGACATCCCAATACGACAGTGGCACAGCGTGGCCATCTTTTGTCGCAACGTGCAGCGCGATGTCGGTGGCGATTGGGACAGGCAGTTTGGGCTGTTTGAGTTTAGCGGTAGTCATAGTTTCACAATCAGCAAGGCGTTAGCTGGCCTTCGATTACGGCGGGTGGCCCCCCGTGTTTCTGGAAATGCACAACATTCGGCAATTTCGCCTCAAATGTAAACAAATTAGTCATAATCAGTCTGAATGAGGGTGGGGTTCAAGCTAGTGGAGCAGCGAAAGCATCCGTTATGACCCCTATGCGCCTCACCGTTGTGCGTCGGCTGGCATCCCTCCGGGATGCAATCCGTTTATATATCCATGTCCGGGGGTGTCGCTGCGCTCGACCCCCGGCTAACGGCTGGCAAACCTTCGGCTTGCGGGGATGTCGCCGGCGCAACAAGCTCCAACCCTTTGCTTCCGGTAAATAAATCTCCGGTTTGCTGGGTAGGCATCGGCGCGGCGTGCTCCAAGCCTTGGCTAACGCCTAGCAAGCATCTGTTTTGCGAGGGAGGCATCCCGGAGGGATGCGCGCCATTAGCCGGGGGTCGAGGCGCGCCGCGCCGACACCCCCGGAGCACGCGTCCGTAACGATTGCATCCCGGAGGGATGCCAGCCATCCGCGGATCAATCGAGATATGTCGCAGGAATTCGTGCGCCCATGCACTGTGGAGCGCGCGCAGTAAAGGCTCAGCCAGGAATCCACCATGAAAGTAGTCGCGTTCAATGGCAGTCACCGCAAGGACGGCAACACCTTCCACCTCAGCCAGCTTGTCTGCTCGGCGCTGAACAAGGAGGGGACCGAGACCCAGCCATCAAACACTTCTTCCTGATCTGTGAGGGCACCGGTGCGTTGCGGGAGACCGTTCACGCCGTGCTACGCTGGATGCCAACGGTGGCACGCTTCATTCCATGCGCGCAGGGAGCCGTGCCAGTGCGCTCGCTTTCGGCCAGACTTTGGCGGCCGGCGGTTGCGTGACCCCGGACGGGCGGGAACTTCAGCCGCAGATTCCCGCAGCCAGCCGGCCACATCCTGTTCGCGTGGGTGGGATTGACCTATCGCCTCCCCGAGGGCGCTTCCGGGTTTGTGCGGGGATTTCTCAATGGCGCGCATCGCAACCAAATCGTCGGCCCCCGATAAAGCGGGTGGTGTAAGTGAATCCGTTCAAGATGGCGAGTAAGGAGGCGATAAAGTGTAAGCTGGGTGCCTTCCCCACACGTACACCTACACGTAAACCCTATCGTAAACGGCACACTTACTCCACCAGCTTACGCGCTCCCTGACGAATCTTGGCAACGACCTCGTGTTCGTCAACAGAAAGTCCCCCACACAAACCCGCTAGCCCCTCGCCGAGCAACCAAGGATGCTTGCCACTCACGCCAAGGTTTTTGCCCACTGTCCGCCAGGCTGGGAATATGCTAAAGAGTTCGCGCCTTAAGTGTAAGAGCCTGGCGTGTTACTGGTGGGTGCCATGCAAGATACCCAGACAGGCGGCGCCTAGGCGCGCTTGGCGGTGCGCATGGTAGCGGCTGGGTTCGGCTGGTCGGCGTGTGTGGCGGCACTGGTTGCCACGCCGGTCGGTAAATCACGGGCAAGTTTTGTGCGGGGCTTTTTGATGAAAGGGTATGCCATGGAACGATTCGTACGGCAGACGATCTTGTGGGCAGCCATGATGGGGTTGGCGTTAGCACCGGCCGTAGGGCGGGCGCAGTACCTTTGCACAACCAACGGCGGCAAGCTCACCATAACTGGGTATACGGGTAAACCAGCCCGACCATCAGGGGCTTTGAGCATTCCGAGTGCTATTCATGGCAAACCAGTCACCAGCATTAGTACCCAGGCATTCTATGGGTGCTACAACCTGACCAGCGTGACAATCCCCGACAGCGTCACCAACATCGATAACGGTGCGTTCTCTTGGTGCAGCAGCCTAGACAGCGTCACGCTTGGCGATGGAATTATCAGCATCAGAGACAATTCGTTTTCCGACTGCAACGCGCTGACGAGTGTGACGCTCCCCGACAGCGTCACGAGTATCGGGGACGATGCGTTTGGCGGTTGCGGCAACCTGACCAACGTGACGCTCGGCAACGGCATTACCAACATCGGGGCATCTGCGTTTGCATGGTGCTTCAGGCTGATCAACGTCACTTTAGGTAACAGCGTGAACCGCATCGGGGACCATGCTTTTTCCTACTGCACCAGCCTGAACAGCGTGACGATCCCCGATAGCGTCACGAGCATTGGGGACGATGCGTTTGGCGGTTGCGGCAGCCTGACCAGCGTGACGCTCGGCAACTGCGTGACCACCATCGGCGTCTCGGCTTTTTACGGCTGTGGTCGTCTGAGCAGCGTGACGATCCCAGACCGTGTCACCTGTATCGGTGCCCAAGCGTTTCACGATTGCAGCAGCCTGACCAGCGTCACCCTTGGCAGCAACGTCATCGATATTGGGGACCATGCGTTTTACTACTGCAGTAGCTTGACCAGCATCGTGATACCCAGCAGCGTCACCAGCATTGGGGCCCAAGCGTTTAATGGCTGCACCCGCCTGGCCAGCGTGACGCTTACCAACGGCATTACCAGCATCGGGGCTGCTGCATTTTACAGATGCAGTAGCCTGACCAGCATAAACATTCCCAACAGCGTCACCAGTTGTGTCGGGGACTACACGTTCTACGGTTGTAGCAGGCTAGCCAGCGTCACGCTTGGCAATGGCATTATCAGCATTGGTGACAATGCGTTCTCCTTGTGCAGCAGCCTAGTCAGCGTGACGCTTGGCAACGGCATTATCAGCATCAGGGACAATGCGTTTTCCTACTGCACCACTTTGGCGAGCGTGACGATCCCCGGTAGCGTCACTAGTATTGGGGCTTCTGCGTATGCCAATTGTGGTCTGACCAACGTGACGCTCGGCAACGGTGTCACCAACATCGGGGTCTCTGCGTTTTCCGGTTGTGGCCGGTTGACCAGCGTGTCGATTCCCGACAGCGTCACCCGCATCGGAGCCCAAGCGTTTTATTACTGCAGCAGCCTGACCAGTGCAACCCTTGGAATCAAGGTTCCCAGCATCGGGGACTATGCGTTTGCCAAATGCCGCAACCTAACCAGTGTGACGATTCCCAATAGCATCACCAGCATCGGTCGTTCTGCGTTTGCTGGTTGCACCCTCCTAGCTCATGTGGCGCTTGGCAACGGCGTGACCAACATAGGGAATTATGCGTTTACCGGCTGCAGCAGCCTGACCAGCATTACGGTAAGCGCTACCAGTCTCTCCTATAGCAGCATGGACGGGGTGTTATTCGATAAAAGCCAGACAACCCTTAGGCTTTGTCCTAACGGTATGGCGGGACGTTATGTAATCCCCAGCAGCGTCACCCACATAGGGGATAATGCCTTTTACAACTGCGCCAAACTGACCAGCGTGACGATCCCCGACGGCGTCACCAGCATCAGAGACTGGGCATTCTCCTACTGCATCAGCCTGACCAGCGTCGCTCTTGGCATCACCGTCACAAGCATTGGAGACTCGGCATTCTCCTACTGCAGCAGCCTAGCCAGTGTCTCCCTTGGAAGCAGCGTTACCAACATAGGAGAAAATGCGTTTTACAACTGCGCCAAACTGACCAGCGTGACGATTCCCGACAGCGTCACCCATGTCGCGATTTCTGCATTTTACGATTGCGGTAGCCTGACCAGCATTACGGCAAGCGTTTCCAATCCCTTCTATAGCAGCATTGGCGGAGTGTTACTCGATGTAAGCCAGAAAAACCTTTTGCTTTGCCCCAACGGCAGGGCGGGAGATTATGCCATCCCCAGCAGCGTTACCAACATCGCAGAATATGCATTTTACGACTGTACCCGCCTGGCCAGTGTGACGATTAACAATGGCATTTGCAGCATCGGAAAGTCTGCGTTTTATAACTGCAGAAGCCTGACCAACGTCCATATCCCCGACAGCGTCACTTCCATCGGCCACTCGACGTTTGCCGAGTGTAGCAGCCTAGGCAACGTGACGCTTGGCAACGGCCTTGTCAGCATCGGGGACAATGCGTTTTTCGGCTGCTGGAGCCTGACTGGCGTGACGATTCCCAGCAGCGTCACTACCCTCGGAAGCCAAACCTTTAGCGGCTGCAGTAGCCTAACCAACGTCTCACTTGGCAGCAGCATTACCAGCATCGGGGACCTTACGTTTTACGGCTGCTGGAGTCTGACTGGCGTCACGATTCCCAGAAGCGTCACTACCCTTGGAAGCCAAGCCTTTAGCGGCTGCAGTAGCCTAACCAACGTCTCATTTGGCAGCAGCATTACCAGCATCGGGGACAGTACGTTTTACGGCTGCAGTAGCCTGACGAGCGTAACGATTTCTGACAGCGTCACTAGCATCGGTAGCCAAGCGTTTAGTGGCTGCAGTAGCCTGACCAGCGTCGCGTTCGGCAGCCGCATTACCAGCATCGGGGACAATACGTTTTACGGCTGCAGTAGCCTGACGAGCCTGACGATCCCCAACGGTGTCACCAGTCTCGGAGCCTCTGCGTTTTCCTGCTGCAGTAGTCTTGCCACAGTCTCAATTGGCAACGGCGTCACCAACATCGCAGAAAATGCTTTCTACAACTGCTCGGGCCTTTCCCGTGTCTACTTCCTTGGCAACTCGCCAAATGCCAGCCAGAATTCTTTTAATGCCACACCTGCTACCATCTACTACTGCGCTAACGCTTCAGGTTGGGGCACGACGTTTGCCGACCGGCCCACGGCGCACTGGACAGTACAGCTAACGGTCAACGGTGGCAGCGGTAGCGGGTCTTACGGCGTGGGGCTGTCAGTGTCCATCACGGCCAACGCTGCGCCGGCAGGACAGGCGTTTGACTACTGGACTGGGGGCACACAGTACCTGGCAGGCGTTTGCTCAGCTACTACCACCGTGACCATGCCCACTGCGAGCATCTTCATCACAGCCAGGTACGCCACGCCAGCCAGTAACTTTACTTGCATCGCCGACGGTGCCAATATCACCATCGCTGGTTACCACGGGGATGGTGCCGCGATCATCATCCCTCGTTACATCAGCGGTAAGTTGGTGGTTAGAATTGGAGATGGCGCGTTCTACAACTGCGCGGGCTTGACAAGCGTGACGATTCCCGACGGCGTCACCAACATCGGGGAAGATGCTTTCTACAACTGCTCGGGCCTTAGCCGTGTCTATTTCCTGGGCAATCCGCCATCCGTCAGCACGAATTCGTTTCATGGCACACCTGCTACCATCTACTACTGCGGTAGCGCGTTAGGTTGGGGCACGACGTTTGCCAACCTGCCCGCGGCGCTCTGGACCGTGCACCTAACGGTCAACGGTGGCAGCGGCAGCGGGTACTATAGCGTCGGGCAATCGGTGCGCATCACGGCTAACGCGGCGCCGGCGGAACAGGCTTTCGATTGCTGGACCGGGGACTCGCAGTATCTGGCAAGCGTTTGCTCAAATGCCACTTCCGTAACCATCCCCGCCACGGACATCGCTGTCATAGCCGGCTATGCCACGCCGGCTAGTGACTTCACTGTCATCGCCGACGGTGCCAATAGCGCCATCGCTGAGTATAGCGGCTTTGGTGCCATGATCATCATCCCTCGTTACATTAACGGGCAGTTGGTGGTTCGAATTGGGCCAGAAGCATTTATTAATTGTAGTGGCCTGACCAGCGTGATGATACCCGCCAGCGTCACCAGCATCGGTTTTAGCGCCTTCAGAAATTGCCGCAGCCTGACCAGCATGACGATACCCTACAGTGTCATCAGCATTGGGGACCTAGCATTTTCTGGCTGCAGCAACCTAACCAATATTACGGTAAACGCAGCCAGTTCATCCTATAGCAGCATTGACGGGGTGCTATTCGATAAAAACAAAAGAAACCTTATCTTATGTCCCAACGGAATAGCTGGAAGTTATGTAACCCCTAACGGCGTCACCAGTATCGGACGATGGGCTTTTTACTTCTGCCACGGCCTGACCAGCGTGACGATACCAAACAGTGTCACTAGCATTGAAGCCTGTGCTTTTTACAACTGCAGTAGCCTGACCAACGTCGCTATCCCCGATAGCGTCACTTCTATAGGGAGCTCGACGTTCTGCGATTGTAGCAACCTAGTCAGTGTGAAGCTCGGCAACGGCCTTACCAGCATCGGGCCAATGGCGTTTCAATTATGCGGCAGTCTGACCCGTGTTACCCTAGGCAACAGTGTTACCAATATCGAGATGGCGGCGTTTGGCGAATGCGGTAGTCTGGCTAGTGTAACGATTCCCGCCAGCGTCACCAGCGTCGGCGACTGGGCGTTTGCCTTCTGTTCCAGCCTGACAGGCGTCTATTTCAAGGGTAATGCACCCACGCCTGGTACAGATATTTTTGACGCAGACAATACGACCGTCTACCATGTGCAGGGAGCTTCGGGCTGGCCGAAGGTTCCCAGCGCGTGGGCCGGTTGTCCGACCGCATGGTGGACGCCGCCGCCGGAGGTTTCTGGTAAGGTAACGAAGTCTGGCACGACCAACGGTGTGGCAGGTGTCACGCTCACGTTCGCCAAAGTGGGCATGACGACCACGGACGGCCGCGGTTACTACAGCATGCCCGTCCCGTCCAAGTGGTCCGGCACGATTACGGCGTCCTTCACCATTGGCGGCTTTGCTAAGTCCAATCTGACCATTAAGGCGGTGACCAAGAATCTGGCCGGCCAGAACTTCGTCTGGTCGCCAGATCCGCTGATCTCCGGCGCGGTAACGCGCTCTGACAATAGCAAGCAGGGGGTGGCAGGTGTGATGATCACCTTCTCGAATGTGGCGGGGGTGGTCATGACCGGCACCAATGGCCTCTATTCTAAGGTTGTGCCGTATGGCTGGTCCGGGACCGTCACGGCCACACGCACCAACGGCGGCTTTGCGGCTCCGACCAAGAAGTATACGAAAGTCATAAATAACCAGACCAAGCAGAACATGGTCTGGTCGCCTGACCCGGTGATCTCGGGTACGGTCAAGTTGTCGAATAAAAAGGCGGTGACGAACGTGATCATCACGGCCAGCAATTGTGAACGGACCACCACCACGGATGCTACTGGCAGCTACCGGTTGACGGTGCCGTACGGCTGGTCGGGCGTAGTTGCGCCGGCTGGCGGTACGTTCAGTCCGGCCCCCAAGCCTTTCACCAAACTCACGAAGGACACGGCGAATGTTAATTTCACCTGGACGTCGGCGCCGGCGCAGGCACCAGGCACGCCGTCGTTTACCGAGTATGGCTTAGTCGTTAGACGTTTGCCGCTGATGCCCCCGCCGCCCCGCCAGGCCTATTATGGCTTCGCCCAGTGGGCAGAAGATCACGGGCTCAGCGGCGATCTGGCCGTGTTGTTCGATCAGGATGCCGATGGGGATGGCATCCCTAACGGTGCGGAATACACCTTTGGCGACAACCTGCTGGCGTGGGAGCCCATGGTACGCCTCTTTACGAACAATGCCGTGCTCACGGCCGAGGTGCCGCTGCAGGATCCCGCCACGCGGCTGGACGCCCGCGAAACCGTTGAGTTCACGCCCGCCGCCGCCGCCGGTTGCTGGTTCCCGGCGCTCTGTCTGCCGCCCAATGGCCAGATCCCCGTCAACAAGCAGTGGTACCAGGATGCCAATGGCCAGGCGGTGGACTTCCGGGTGCGAGTGGCGCTGGTGCGGTAGGCAGGGGGCCTATACGTCGGGGTTCAGGTGCATGCACCACGCGTGGGAGGTAGGGCGGGGCCGCCGGACCCGCCGTAGCTGTCGGCAGGTGACAGGAAGGTCATCGAAATCGGCCAGCCGCATTCAAATACCTATCAACCCCGACGGCAATTCTCAGCTACGGATAGCGCGGATTTCGCGGATTGGGAGTGTGGGTGGCCAATGGCGGGCTTGCCCAAACAAAATCCGCGCCATCCGCGTAATCCTTAGCTAGAATTTGTCCACAAAGCCGTTGTATCTCGGAGATCGCTTTTTTGACAGGATTAACAGGATTTTCAGGATTTCCTGCTGGCGCACGCCCGTGGTTATTAGGCACACATATGCGACCACCAACCATCCTGCAAAATCCTGTTAATCCTGTCAGAGTATTCCGCCGAGCCCCCGCGGAAGTGCCATGCGCCCCTAGCAACGCACTCTTGACGCCTAGATCCTGAAGCTTTATCGTGCGCCGTACAAATGGCAGGCGTTACCCGGCGGCTTCAGAAAACTGCACGTCGGCTGGGCGGCCCGGATTAGCAGGCGGTGTGTTAGAAAAAAAGGGGTCCTATGAGCGCGAGCAGGCTGGCGGCGGGGTTGGCACTGGGCAGCATGTTGTCGGTGGGGTGTACCTCGGTGCACACCCAAATGCTTAAACCGACGGACAACCGCGGCATCGTCTACTATTTGCCCAAGGGGGTTACGACCGTGTCCGTCGTCGAGGTGAAGCGGCCCGACAAGTCGGTCGGCCAAGCGCTACGCCTCGGCGAGACCACCTATCTGCCGGATACCAATCAAGCCTATTGCCTCAATCACAAAGCGAGCGTCTGGGCGGACGACGACCTCGCGGTCACGCTCTCGCCCGAGGGTCTCTTGAGCCGTATCGATGTCAGCACGCATGATCGCACGGCGGACGTGGTGGTACAGATCGCCAAAGCCGCGGCGGCCCTGGCGCCCGGGGCCGTGGGTGAAGAAACGGTGCTCTATGCCGCCCCCCTCGATCTGACCGACCGCCAAGCCGTGGACGCGTTCAACGCGCTGCTCGCGCAGCAATATACCGGACTGAAACTCGCGGTAGACGCTGGGGCCCTGGCGGCGGAGTCGCCTGCGCCACCACGGTCACTCGCCGGGGTGTACTATCGCCCGGTCAGCCCGGTTAAGGTCACGCTGACCCAGAATCGCCAAGTTACGGAGCAGATCCTCTTGCTCCCCAATCAGGGGGCGCTGATCACGTTGCCGATTACGCGCAACGCCTTCGTCAAGAAAGTCACCAAGATCGAATTTGAGCACGGGCTGCTGAAGAAAGTCACGCTCAACAAGCCTAGCGAGGTGCGGGGGGCGGTGGCGCTGCCGATCGAGATTGGCAAAGCGCTTGTTGCGATTCCGGCGGAGCTCATCCAACTTAAGATCAACCGCGCGGAAGATGAACAGACGTTGCTGGCCGCCGAGAAGCGTCGACTCGTGGCCGAGGAGCAGTTGCAGGCGCTACGCCGGGAGTACCAGCAGGCGCGCGACAACCCCCTGGAGTAGCCGCGCCATGCCAGACGGCGTCTACCTGTCCAGGGAGCAGGTCAAAAAGCGGCTGGGCCCGTTGCTGCTACCCTTCTGGTCCGGGCAACGGAAGTATGCGGGGTTTGGCGATACATACTACTACCTGCCGACGCCGGCCGAGGTTGCGGCGTTCGTAGCCGAACACCCGATTGCGCCGGCGCAAGTTGCCAGCCAAGCCTTTGACTGCGATGATTACGCCTTTGTGCTCAAAGGGAGTGTTTGCCTTTATGTGCGCGACACCCAGGCGATCAGCGCCTCGATGTGTCTTGGTATCGCGTGGGGGCGCTTTGCGTGGAAGCCGGAGTTTCATGCCTGCAATTGGGTGCTCGACGCGGCAGGCACCTTCCAATGGCTTGAACCGCAGACCAAGCTGTTCTATGACATCGGGCAGTGTGGCGGCGACTTGGAACTGGTACTGGTGTGACGGCTGGCCTGCTTGGCATACTCCTGCAAGCGCTGCAGCAAGCCGCCCATCCGGTCGCGGCCGTTGTAGCGGAAGAGGGTTTCAATTAATCGGGCGTGGATGCGTCCTCGTTGCCTGGCGTATTGAATAGCTAGCCAGCGGTAGTACTTCTCCATGCTCTTCATGTTTTGCGGAAAGATAATCCGCACCAACTCGTCCATTAAGCTGTCGGCTTGGTCATCAAACAGGCGGCTCAGGTCTGGAGCCGCACTAACGGGCACGGGCTGGTATTGTTGGACAAACACATAGGCACCGGGGAGCGCACGTAGAAACCGGAAGCGCGCCACGTCCTCGGCCAGGCTGGTGTTGCAACCATACATGCAGACAAACTCGACATTGTCACGGCGGCTGGTCTGGAGCAGCGTATAACATTGCTGCATCTGATCCAGGTGGCGCGTGTCATTCAGGCTGAAGTGCAAGACTCGACGCGTGAAGGAGACGTTGGCACAACGGATGCGTCGCAACAGCGCGGCCGACGCGGGCGTCAACAACCGCAGGTCGAGCGTCTGATTGAAGTTCACGGCCAGATTGCGCCTAGCCATCTCCTCGAGGCAGGCCACGCCGTCGGCATGGGCCAGCAGGTTATCGTCGAGGAGGATCAATTGCTGTCGTCCCTGTAGCAGTGCGTCGAGATCGCTAACGCGGCGCGGCGGACCTTCCTTGAGCGGCACCACGCAAAAGGGACAGCGCCGCGGGCAGCCGCGTGTCAGGAAGCCGATGGCGCGCCCGCCCAATTCCGGGTAGAGCGTGTAATCTGGCGTCAGCGCTTCGATTTCAGGCGGCAAACGCAGGCGCAGATCCACGCCCGAACCGCCCAGTTGCAGATCCTCGCCGTAGTGGCGTCGTAGGGCCGCCAGCCGGCGCTCCGACCCGGGCGAGTGGAAGACACAACTGGCCAGCACGGTGTCTGCGCGGGGGAGCTGCGCGACGCCGCGCACCAGCCCTACTTGGCGACCCTGTGACTTGAAATGTCGGCAGAGCTTCATCAAGGCCAGATTCGGCAAGGACCCGTCTACGTCAATCAGCGCGACCTTCTGGCGCGGCCAGCGCGGCGGCGGTACCGGCGGTGGGCGTGGTTTGGGGACTGGCAGGGCGAGCTGTTGCGTCGCCAGGCGCGCGGGGCTACGACGCTGGCCGGCGGGGGAGAGCGCCACGAAAAACTGCATGCGCGGAAACCAATCATCCAGTAGCGTCAGAAAGCGCGGCAGGTCGGCGGGTGGACACCACGTTTCTATCTGATGCAGGAGCACCACGCCGGGGCTCTGCAGCGGATCGTCGTCATCCAGTTTGGCGCTGGCGTCCAAGGCGTGCCGGACCATATCCAAGGCAACAGTCACGGCGGCGCGGCGCGGGGCTGCTGTCGCCTGCCAGCGGGTTTTGAAGCGTTCGGTCGTGGGTGGGGTATCGGCGAGGTCCCACCCCAGCCAAGGTTGCAAATCCGTGCTCAAGCGCGCCAGTAGCGCGCGGGCGCGTCCATCTCGGAATCTGGCCTTGTGGTACAAGCGTTGGATGAAGGCCACCGGATCGGTGAGGCGCACGGTTGCGCTGAACAATCCGGCGCAGCGGGTTAAGCGTTGGTCTGGATAGATCGCGAACCGATCTGTGCCGCGCTGCGCCTGGATGGCCTTGGCATAGCCCAGCAGCAGCCAGCCGCGGTTTGAGCGACCTTGTGGCGGGGATGCGAGCAGCACGGATGGATCGCGGACGGGAGCGCGAGGCCGGCACGCGGTGATGCTCTGGCCGTGGCGGGACACCTGCCAGCACAAGTGGCGGCGCGCCGGGCTGGCCAAGCCACGCTCCTGCGGCGCATGCCGCACCTGGATAAACTCGATGAGTGCCGGCGCGCTGGCGCGTGCGGGCAGTCGCGGTGGGAAGCGTTGTGCGAGGAACTGTGCGTGGAGCCGCCCCAGGCCGGTCAGCGCCAGCACGCGCAAGAGCGTCACGGTGGCACGATCCATAGGCAGAAAGTTCCATTTCCGGAGCTGACTCTGGCCGGTGCGGAAATCCATTTCCTGGTCGTCCAGATACCGTATATTTTTAAGCGACAGCCATTCGATGTGCATTGCATGAACCCGATCGAGTAAAGAACGAGGGGAATATGGAAGTCTGGAGGCGGGGCGTGCTGAACAGACAAAGTAGAAAGATGAAGAGGAAAGACGAAGTATGGCTGTCGCACCCTACATTGTCTTTCCTCTTCATCTTTCTACCTTATCTTTCACTGAGCCACAATCATTAAGTCCAAGATGTTGTGGCAGGTGGAGTTAACGGCATAGCCAGTTATTAGAATTGCTGCGAAGTCAGTGTCTATTTCCGAAGACATGGGTTGGCGGATTCCCCGCCGGGCTGAATCGGGCTACAAAAGAGCCGGCATTTTGCGGTTTATGTGCCTTTTGTGGCCAAATTGAATTGCTGCAGTCTGTAGCCGCCACAAGTCCATAATGAAGAAAGGCTGTTTGCGCTTGGCATAAAGAATCGGAAGCGCGATGATCAGCCCGGACAAGACATAGGTCCAGATGTGATGCAGAAATGGTGAGTACATCCACCACGATGAAGCTTCCAATCGAGACGTGTCAGTATGTCTTGTTTTTACGGTGGGCACTTTATAGCGGCGTAGGTTGTATCTAGCATGAGCGATCCTCTGGTAATCATTTACACTGATGGCGCGGCCTCGCCGAACCCCGGACGGGGCGGCTACGGGGCTGTCATCTTGCGCGAGGGCACGCGGCGGGAACTCTCCGGCGGGTTCCGGCACACCACCAATAATCGCATGGAGCTGCTGTCCGTCATCGTCGCCTTGCAGCAGCTTCCGGAACCACGCGCCACGGTCACGGTTTTCAGCGACTCAAAGTACGTGGTGGACAATCTGAATGGTGGCTATGCCGCCCGCTGGCGGCGCAATCACTGGCGGACCACCGCGACCAAACAGCCGGCCAAGAACGCCGATCTCTGGCAAACCCTGCTGGAGCTGGCAGAACGGCATCAGGTTACGTTCACATGGGTCAAGAGTCATGCGGACAACCCCGAGAACAACCGCTGCGATGAACTCGCGGTGCTGGCGCGCCAGGCGCGGGATCTGCCGGGCGATGCGGGGTTCGAGGAGCTGCGGAGTGCGCCGCTGCCGCCGGCGCTTCCTTCACCGCCGGCGCCCCTGACGTCGCCGCATCCTCCACCGCCGGCGCCGCTCCCGCCCCCGCCGCAGCAGATGGAGCTGTTCGGGTTTATGTCGTAGCCCCGGCCCCCCCACCCGGTTGCGGGTTCATCCTGGACCCGTAACTTGAACTCCCCTTTGGCTGCTATCATCCACGTGTGGGCAGCTTACCGCGAAACTCTTTCGTGAAGGGGCGTGTGATGTCAGGCACAGGGCTTGTCGCGCGGGCGTGCTGCGGGCAGGGGACTGCCCGCAGCTACCTTCCCCGGCAGGCGCTGGATGACGGACACGCACGGCGGGTCCGGCGGCCCCGCCCTACCGGCCTGGCGGCCAACCACCTGCCACCTCGCGTCCCTCGCGCTCAAACCCTGAACCCTCTTATGCCTACGGCTTCTGCACCGGGGTATTGATGAGCTCGTAGAGGCGACCCTCTTCGGTTAGCACCAGCAGATTCTGCCGGGGGAGTTCGTCGGGCTGGCAGGCGCCGCCGGCCAGCAGCGTACCGGGGGTGAGGGCGAAGGGGAGCGCGGCGGGTGGCTGGGGGCGCAGCTTGAAGTGGATGGCATTGTCTGTGTAATAGGCGCCAAACCCGCGGTTCAGCAAGGTGATGCCGCTGGTGCTGGTGAGCAGCAAGGCATCGCGTTGGCCGTTGCCGTCCAGATCGAGCGCCACGCATTTGACCGCCCCAGCCGGCTGGCCATCAAGCGTGAGTTTGGGGGGCCAGGCGGTGCCGGTGAGTTGCGGGAAGGATGTTTCCGGCTCGCCGTCGGCGGCGGCGGCGTAGCGGAAGAGGCCGCCACGGCGCGCGACCAGCACGTGCAGGGTGGCGTTCTCGCCCCAGTCGGCGGCGAACTGCGCGGCCACGCCGCTATCGCCCTCCCAGAGTTGGCGCGCGCTGCGCGTCCACGGCTTACCGGCCGTGCCGGGATTGGTGAGGGTCACCCGTTCGCCGGACTTCAGCAATACTACGATGTCCGCCTTACCGTCGCGTGTGACATCGGCCAGGGCCACCGCCAGCCACTCCGCCTCGGGCGGCAGGGGGAGGGTCGTGTCGGCACGTATGAACGTATCGCCTTGCCGCACGAGCAGGTTGGTGCCTAGCAGGAGATCCGGCCGGCCGTCGGCGTTGACATCGCCGCTGGTGGCGTGTGCGGCCGTCAGGCCGGACAACCCCCAGGCGGTGGTGGCGTCGGTATAGCCAGTCCCTGCTGCCAGGAAGAGTTTCGCGCCCTCGGCGGTGCCGACCAGCAGGTCGGGGCGCGTGTCTTGATTCAGGTCCATGCTCTCCAGGAAGGTGGGTTTCACGGCGAGGTTGGCGATCTCCCGCACGCCGCCGCCCAGGCAGGCCTGCTCGATCTTATCGGCTAGCGGGGAGGGGCCGGCCTGCATGGCGGTGAGCAAGCGGACGAGCGCGGCGGTGCGGCCGGGAAAGGCGCGGGCGGCGTCATACTTCTGCACGATGCGCAGGGTGGGCGGAGTGGCGTCAGGCTCGCCTTGGGCGAGCAACCAGGTATCGGCCAGATGCACGATGGCGGCGCCCTGGCCATCGGTCGGTCCGCCGAAGAGGGCCACGGGTTGATTGACTGCTACGCGCGGCAGCAGGTCGGTTGGGGCCACCAGGAGCAGGCGCAGGCGGGCCGGTGCTGCGCCGCCTTTGAAGGTGTTGGTGGGCTTGAGTTCTATCACGCCGTGCGCGGCATCCACCGAGGTTACCACGGCGGCGCGCACCGTTTTGGAATCGCTATAGAAGCGGGCGACCGGGAATTCGATCTTGATTAGAGCGGAGGCGCCGAGCGTTCCGCCGAGCCAGGCCAGGAGCGCGACACAGGGTAGAGCAGCAGCGTGACGGTACATGGTGGTCCTCCCGGAGTGTAAGTTGGTGCTTGGTGCCGATCTAAACACAAAACGGGTGGGCGTGGCAAGCCTGCATGCGTACCGCAGTACCACCTAATTTTTGGCTGCGTTCTGGTGTGCACAATGTGTGCCGCGCGGTAGCTAGCTGGTAGCCGCAATTATAATTTTGGCACATCAGGTACAGTCGAAATCGAAATCGCCATCGGGGTGGCGCATCCATGGTCTTTTCCTGAAGCGCCACCTTATGCAGGTTGGCTGTAGCAAGGTCTTTGTGGTAACCACAGAAGCCGCTTTGGTGTATGCCAAAAGGAGAGGTGCTTGTTGGCCGATGGTTCGGACATCGGCAGGATCGGCGCAGGAACTTTAAGTTGGCCACAAAAGGCGCATAAACCACAAAAAACAGCTCCTTTTGTGGGTTTTGAGCTTTTTGTGGCTAGATTTCGCCCGGCGGGGAGTCAGCATAACCATGTCTTCAGGAAAAGACCGTGGTCGAATTCTTTGCTTTATCGTCGATTTCGGTCCCGATCCCGATTGCGGCCATCGGGTCTTAATCTGTCCACGGGTAAGACAAAGACCGGAGATTAGGACCGGATCTATCCAGCGGCACGACGAAGCTGAAAGATGAAGAGGAAAGACGAAGTACGGCTTACGCGCCGCTCTTGGTCTTTCATCTTGGCATGGATAGGAGCAGTAGACATGGGGGCCTCATAACGTGGTGCGCGTCTGCCTGTCGTCCCCGGCGCCCTTTCTTTTGCGGGTTAATATTCGCTGTCTCTTTTCTGTCGCAGAACTTTGCTGCCGGTGGGCAAGCCCTGCGCGTGCCCCATAAAACACCCGATAGCAAATTCATTTCCATCGACACGTTTGCCGAATACTAAAACAGATGTGGCGCATAACCCTGTATCGCGGATCTCGTTTGGATTCACCACCCGCTACGCTGGAG
>CAIOST010000213.1 GCA_903861045.1 uncultured bacterium
GCGTAGACGACAACGCGTGGGACTAAGAAAGCGACGAAGTGTGGCGTGGCATGGATAGGAGCAGCAGGCACTTCGTCCCACACTTCGTCGCACACTTTGTCGGCTCTTCCAGTTCCGTGGCTTGAGCATGGCCCCGCTTCCCCTTCAATTAAAAATCCCCCCACAAATCCGGAAGCGCCCTTTTAGAAAGGTTTGGTTTGGGCGGGCGGGGTAGCAGATGGGGAGCGCAGTCGAACCGCTTGCCACGGCCGGGGATGGGTACACGGCCGGGGATTTTAACGTGGTGCGTGCACACCGCGTCCAGCGGTTCGACGGCGCTCACCGCCGGCGGCCGCCGCAGTCCAAAAGCGTGTTGCGGCAGGTGGGGCGCCTAGTATAGCGGTACCGCCCTGCGGTTGTCACCGCACTCCACGCCGGCCGCGCTAGTATGGGAGGAGATCGATCGCCCTGTTGTCGGACAGATGGTGCTACGCGTGGACCGCCCCGGCGGGCTCGACCCGCCGGACGGCAGAGTTCTGCGGTCAGTCGCGCAAACAGCGCAAAGGGCTGCGCGCGAGGAACCGCCGCCGGCGCCCGCCCTCGCTCATCGTCGATCGTACTCGTCGTCCGTACGCGTCGACCGTTATGTCTTCACCGCGAATGGACGGGAAGGGGGCTGATCCAGACTGTTACACCATTGCGATTTAGCCATCGATCTGTCAAGATCCCGGCGGTTCATCGGGCGCTATACCCATCATGCGGAATTGTTGCCAAAAGCTTGTGCTACTGAGTCTCCTGATCATGGCAGGGGGGGCGATGGGCTATGCCCCACGGCCGTATGTGCCAGCACCTGCGACCGGCGCTAGTAGCCGCAATTTCCCCCGGAACTTCGTGTAGCTGATTCGGTATCTATTTGTTCGGGCACGCCTCTGGAGGGCCGGCTGAACCCTGGGGCCTGCTACTTGCCGTTCCTGCGCCTTCGCAGGGCTCGCTACCGGATCGCGGCCAGGGCTGCGGCGTAGTTCGGCTCATTGGCGATCTCGGAAACCAGCTCCGTGTGGCGGATGCGCCCCTCGGGGTCGATCACCACGATGGCGCGCGCCAGCAAGCCGGCCAGCACGGAGTCCGTGATCAGCACGCCGTAATCGCGGCCGAAGGCCGGCGTGCGGAAGGCGGAGAGCAGGTGGACGTGTTTGATCCCCTCCGCGCCACAGAAGCGGCTTTGTGCGAAGGGGAGATCCATCGAGATGCAAAGCACGGTCGTGTTCGGCTGGGCGGCCGCCTCCTGGTTGAAGCGGCGGACCGAGGTGGCGCAGGTGGGGGTGTCGATGCTCGGGAAGATATTGAGCACGGTCCAACGCCCCTTGGCCTCGGCCAAGTGGTAGGTGCCAAGGTCGGCGGTGGTTAGCCCCAGTGCCGGTGCGAGCTCCCCCACAGCGGGAAGTTCGTGGATGGTATGAACCGGGTTGCCCTTGAGTGTGACGGTGGCCATGTGCGTATCTCCCTTGGTTGGTGAAAACAGGTGTCAGGTGTCAGGTGTCAGGTGTCAGGTGTCAGGTGTCAGGTGTCAGGTGTCAGTTTCCATAGAGGATATCACCTTTCGGTCGGTATTGCCATCATCCTTTTCTTATTGGCCGCGCTTCAGGAAAAGACCATGGGCCGCGCGGTGGGCGCATCCTAGACTTCCCAAAATCAGTAGTCCCACCAAGGCGGTGCCACCAGGGAGCAGAACACGTGACCGGCTCGGCGGGAGCCTCGCCCTTGTGCTGCGGTGTGACGGAGAGGTGCGCGGCTTGGTTCTGGGCTGTCACCTAACACCTACCACCTACCACCTAACTACACCCCTCGCCCCGGGCTACGCCCGCAGCCGCCCTGTGGCCTTCTCTTCGCGATAGGCCAGCACGGTGCGGCGGATCCCTTCGGCGAGCGTAAGCGAGGGTTTCCACCCCAGCCCGTGCAGCCGGGCGCAGTCGATGAGCTTGCGCGGGGTGCCATCCGGCTTGGTCGCGTCGAAGACGATTTCACAGCGTGTGCCGCAGGCCTCGCGGATGAGTTCGGCTAGTTGGCGGATGGAGACTTCGTGCCCGGAGCCGACGTTGACCCAGTCCGGCGGGTTCGGGTGACGCAGCAGGAAGAGGAGCGCCGAAGCCACATCATCCACGTGCAGGAATTCCCGCATGGGTGTGCCCGTCCCCCAGATGGTGACGGTGGGTGCGCCGGCCTGCCGCGCCTCTTCGAAGCGGCGGATCTGCGCGGGCATGACATGCGACGTTTCCAGATTATAGTTATCGCCGGGGCCGAAGAGGTTGGTGGGCATGGCGCTGTGGTAGCAGACGCCGTACTGGCGGCGGTAGGCTTCGCACAGCTTGAGCCCCGCGATCTTGGCGATGGCGTAGGCTTCGTTGGTTGGCTCGAGCGGCCCGGTCAGGAGCGACGCTTCCGGAATGGGCTGGGGGGCGAGGCGCGGGTAGATGCAGGAACTGCCGAGGAAGAGCACGCGCGATATGCCGCAGCGATAGGCACCGTCAATCAGATTAGCGGCAATCGCGAGGTTGTCGAAGAGGAAGCTGGCCGGTTGCGTGCGATTGGCCTCGATACCGCCGACCTTGGCTGCGGCAATGATCAGTGCCGTGGGTTTGGTCTTTTCGAGAAAAAGGCGGGTGGAGGCCTGATCACGTAAATCGACCTGTGCCAGATCGCCGAGGATAGGCGGCGGTAACCCTTCGGCCTGCATGCGCCGGAGAATGGCCGAGCCGACCATCCCTTGGTGCCCGGCCACGAAGATACGCTGTAGGTAGTCCATATTATTACCCCTCCGCCGCTTCGCTACGCTGCACGGCGAGCTCCTGGCGGGCCAGTTTGAGATCCGCTTCGATCATCATGCGGGTCAGCTCGCGGAAGGTCACACGCGGCTGCCAGTTTAATACGCGCCGGGCCTTGCTGGCGTCGCCCAGCAGCAGGTCTACTTCGCTGGGGCGCTCGTAGCGCGCATCGTGGCGCACATACTCCTTCCAGTCGAGTCCGACCAGGCCGAAGGCCTCCTCGCAGAACTCCTGCACGCTGTGGGTCTCGCCGGTGGCGATGACATAATCATCGGGCTGTTCCTGCTGGACCATCAGCCACATGGCTTCGACGTAGTCGCCGGCAAAGCCCCAGTCGCGGCGCGCATCCATGTTTCCCAGGTAGAGGCGGTTTTGCAGGCCGAGTTTGATGCGGGTGGCAGCCATGGTGATCTTGCGCGTCACAAAGGTGGGGCCGCGCCGCGGCGACTCATGGTTGAAGAGGATGCCGTTGCTGGCATGCATCTGGTAGGCCTCGCGGTAGTTCACCGTGGCCCAGTAGGCGTAGAGCTTGGCGCAGGCATAGGGCGAACGCGGGTGGAACGGCGTGGTCTCGCGCTGGGGCGTCTCGTGCACCTTGCCAAACAACTCCGAGGAGGAGGCTTGGTAGAAACGCACCTTCTTGTCGAGTCCGGACTCCCGCAGCGCTTCCAGCAACCGGATGGTGCCTAGGCCGGTGACGTCGCCCGTATACTCCGGCACGTCGAAGGAGACGCGCACATGGCTCTGCGCACCGAGATGATAAACCTCATCCGGCTTCAGCTCGTAGAGCAGCTTGGTCAGGCGCGAGGCATCGGCGAGGTCGCCAAAGTGCAGGAAGAGCCGCACGCCCATGATGTGCGGATCCTGATAGAGGTGGTCAATCCGCTGGGTGTTGAAGCTCGACGAGCGACGGATCATGCCATGAACTTCATAACCCTTGGCGAGCAGCAGCTCCGCCAGATAGGCCCCATCTTGGCCGGTGATGCCGGTAATAAATGCACGCTTCATGCTTGGCTCCTGGTTATGGTCGCTACAGGCCGCACAGGGCATCCCGGCGGGTCTGTCGTCCCCTCCCGGCGGGCTGATCCCTGCTAGCGGGCCCCCTTGGTAAAGATAACGAGTAGAGTCTGGCATAATTGCCCTGCTTTGGCATTGCGCAAAAGCGTATATCATGGTTACATAAATGCGCATGGAGAGTTTGCCACGACATATTGCCGTACTGGGAGATGCGGATCTGGGGTTCAGTACGCAGGTGCTGGAGGGTGTGCAGTGGTTTGCCGGGCGGACGCCTGGTTGGCGGGTAGTGCCGTTGCACTGTACGCAGGATGATCTGCTCGATGATCTGCTGCGCAACGGTCGACTCAGCGGGGTGATCGGCGCGTTTATTAGTACGCGCTGGGTGGCTAGCCTGCCAGGCCAAGCGGTGCCGCTGGTTAACATCGGCTCGCTTTCCGAGGTGACAGGGGTGGCATCCGTGATTCCGGACCATCAGGCCGTGGGGCGGTTGGCGGCGGAGCATTTGGTGCAAGGCGGTTGGCGTGTGCTGGGGTGCCTACACGAGGCCGCCAGCTTTGCGGCGATGCAGCAGCGCGCGGGTTTTTGTGGCACAGCCGAGGCTAGTGGCGCCACGGTTTCCCAGCCGGCGGCCTCGGAAAGCTTTGCCCCCGGCGCCAATTGGGAGGCGTGGTTGCGTACCCTGCCGCAGCCGGCTGCCGTCTTTTGCACGAGCGACCGGCTGGCCCGGCGGTTGATGGCCCTTTTGCAACAGCTGACCTGGCGTGTGCCGGAGCAGGTGGCGGTGGTGGGGGTGGGCGATTCTGCGTTTGAAAGCGCGCTGGCGGGGATGGGTATCTCGTCGGTGGTGCTGCCGGGGCAGCGTATCGGGGTGCGTGCGGCGGCGCGCTTGCAGGCCATGCTGGAGAAGGGGGTGGTGGACCAGGGGGTGGAAGCACTGCCGCCAGAAACCTTGGTGGTACGCGATTCATCGGCCGTGGTCTGTTCGCGTGATCCGGTGGTGTCGCGGGCCGTGGGGTTAATGCTGCAACGCCCGGCCGGCGCCGCCTTAACGGCCACAGCGCTGGCGCGGCAGATGGGGCTCTCGCGGCGCGCCCTGGAGGTGCGGTTCCAGCGTGCTCTCGGGCATGGCCCGGCCACGGAGATGCGCCGCCGGCGATTGTGGCAGGTGCAAAGGCTGCTAACTGGAACGGATCTGTCGCTGGAGGAGATTGCGGCGCGCACCGGTTTTTGTGGCGCCCATCACCTTGCCACGCAGTTCAAACGCGCCATGGCCTGCACCCCCGGAACCTACCGCCAGCGCGGCCGCTGAACGCCACAAAGTTAGCGTTGCTGCAGTACACCGGGGGGGAGGGCGGGAGATCCTTCCCACGCTTCCGGCTTAGCCCAAGGGAGATCGCCGGCAGCCGGGTCGGACAGGCAGCCTGACACGCAGCACAGCAGCCACGCCCCTACGAGCAGTGCCAGTAGGCGCGTGCCCTGCAACTTAATAGAACACCACATCATTGATCTCCACCGGCGCTTGCTGCCAGTCGATCAGGATGTCGGCCACGACCAAGTTCTTTTGGCGCAAGACCTGCCGGCACTTGATGCGGGTAATGAATTCGCCGGAGGCGGACTTGAAGCCAGGACGGCGAATCATCAGCTCAATCTGCGGCATGGGTCGGTCCCGTTGCTCGCCGATCAGTTCCGTCATGGCGTCCGCCGAGAGGTCAATCACAACGAACTTGAGTTTGTCATCCACCGCGACGACTTTGCCTTTGGTGCCGGGGGCGCCTTGGAAGGCGGCCGCGCTGCTGGTACGTTCGTCGGTCGGGGGCCTAACGCGCGACTCTTTCAGTCGTTTGATCTCGGAATTAAGGTCCTTAACGAGTTTGTTCAGTTCGTCGATTTCGCCGGTCTTCTTTTCGATTTCGGCCTTCAGTTCCGCCACTTCCGCGGTGAGGTTGCTCTTCTCTTCCTCCAAACCGACGATTTTGCGCTTGAGGCCGCGGATCTCTTCGTTGAGGCGTTCGATCTCGCGATTCTTCTCGTCGATCGTCTTCTTATCGGCGCGCCCGTCCTGCTTAAGCTTGTTATGTTCATCGATGGTGGTGACCAACTCTTCGCGGAGCTTCTGCAGTTCCATGCGGGTCTTGTTGAGCGTAGCGTTCTGCTTGGTGGCGCGCTCGAGCAGTTCATCCATCATTTGCTGCATGGTGCCCGGGCCGTCCACGCAGTAGGTTCCGACATCCACAGCATTCCGGACGCGCCGCACTTTACCTTCCGGGGTGACTTCGGTGCGGTAGTACTGGCGGATTTGACGCTTCTTCTCGTCGGCGTCCCAACTCATGGCCTGCAGGTTGGGTGTTTCCAGTTTGAACTGGTAGGAGGCCCAGAACGGGGAGCGCTCGGGATTCTCCATCTCCTTGCTGGTGACGGGCGAGACGTCCTTGCCGGAGTAGTTGGGTTGCTGGGCCTCAGCGGGCGGATCGCCGGCTTCAATGGTTTTGACCACCTTGCGAAACTGTTCTTCTAGCAAATGGGTGCGATTAATCAGCAATTCGCGTTTGCTATAGAGCTGGATAGCGAGAAACAGCGCCGCGCCACTCAGGACGAGGATAATTATCACGAAAACGCGTAGAACCGTACCCATAGCGATTCCTTACAACTGTCAGTTTTCGGCGGTTTCTGGTTGGTCACCTGCAGGCTAGCTGCCAGAAGGTGTAGGGGAGCGTAGAACAAACTGCTAACAAAGGCAACTGCAAAAACGCGAGCGTCCGTCTGCGATCCACTTTCGGGGTGTAGCGAGCGATGGCATGAGTGGTGCCGGGTTACTCTTCGGCGGTGGATGACGTGATGGCGGCAGCCAGTTGGGAACGCATGCGGTCGTGCAGTTTAAGTCCTTTTTGCTTGAGGTTCCAATCCATCCAGGCCGTGGTAATGCCGATGGAGCGGATGCGTTCCAAGCTAGCGCGGGCTTTCGGGCGGAGCATATCGGCGGAGAGCGAGTCTCCGGGGCGGCGAGCGACCATATAGACGAAGAGGGCTGCGTCGTCGTCGTCCGCCGGGACGGCCTCGGTGATTTCGCCGGGGCGCAGATGGAGTGCGGCGCGGGCCACAGGCATATAGTTAGGGAAAGGGTTCTGGTAGATGGTGTGCACGGCGAAAGTCATGGCGGTGGAGACGTTCAGGGCTTTGGCGTGTGCCACGGCCGTGATGTTCGGGTTTTTGGCCAGCCCCTTGGTCAGATCGGTATGCAGCGTGACGAGATCGTCGCGGAACATGTCGGTCCGGATTTTGTCTTGTGCCAGGGGGCGCACGCGGTCCATGACTTCCTGCAGGGCGGGCATATGGGCGGGGCTGGGGCTATGGGCGAGGGGGGTGAGGGCGTAGACGAAGTTCTGCCCCTGCACGACATTAAAGCGTCCGTCCGGCTGGGCGAGGTCGAGCTCGAAGGCGGCGTCGCGGAACTCCTTGCCGAGTTCGATGCCAGGCGGGTTTTCGTTGGCTGCAAAGAAGGCGGTCTGCGAGACGGGGAGTGCGAAGGCGGCGGCGGCGGTGGCAAAGCCGTCGGGGCCGTGCTGCGCGGCCATGGGCAGAAAGGTGTTCACCAGGTTGGTATAGGCGGCCTGCACGGCGTTCTGATGCTGCAAGAGGGGGATGATTTGGGGGCGGGCTTCAGCTAAGGGGAGGCTTTCCGTGCTGTTGCTGCGCGTGAAGGCCTCGCTGTGATCGTCGTAGTATTCCCGAATTTGCTCCTCGGTCACGGTGACCCGTGCCAGGTAATTCGAGACTGGCAGGGCCACATAGTGCACGGCGACGCGCTTGGGGAGGTAGAACTGGTTGGTGTGGGCATCGAAGTAGGCCTGAATCTGGGCCTCGCTGGCCTGGACTTGGGCGAAGCGGTTACTGACGGCCACGACGCGTACGGTCATTTCGTCGGTGAGGCCGGCCAGTTCATCCTCGTTTTCGAGGGGGGTGGTCCACGTGGCGGACTCCAGGATGGCACTGAGTTTGCGCAGGGTCAGGAGATGACTCTGGTACTGCTCGAACAGTGCGGGGGTCAGGTTGTTTTCCCGCAGTTTGGCCTGGTACAACTGATGAATCTGCTGGTTGTATCCTTCGGTGGCGCCGATGCTCTCCTGGATGGTAGCCCGGATCTCTTCGAGGCTGGCCCCGAGTTCCAGTTCGTCGGCAACCTGGAAGGCGGCCACCTGCTGCCAGACCTGCGTGGCAACGGCCGGGAAGGTCAGCGGAGCTTCTTGGCGGCGGCGCGGAAATAGGCCTCGGATTTCCCGTTCCAGTGTGGCAAACGTCTCACTGGAGACGGGCGCTTTGCCGATCTGGGCCACGCGTTCGGCCTGGTTGGAACTCTTGTAGCAGGAGTCGACCGAAAGGAATGCCAAAGAGACGGCGATGGCAAAAGCGCCCCACACCAGACGGTGACGGATGATGCGATGAAAGTGATAAATAAACACAGTGATATCCTGGAAGTCGCGCCATTATCCAAAGCAGGTGGCATCCGGCTAGCGCGCGCCGGTCCTCCTGGGGGTGGGCGACATGGTCGCCCGGCGGGGCCCGTCGGTACGGGTCTCCGCACCCCGGTCTAGCTACTGAAAAAGGGTCTCGTCTTTCTGGGTGGCAGGGGCGTTGGTCGTGCCGCCGACCGTCGCGGTGGCGGTGGTTACGCCGCCGGTAAGGGCGTGCTCATCGATGAGCGGCAATCCAGAGGAAGTCAGCGAAGGCTCTCCCAATACAAAGGCAAAGTTCCCTTTGCCTTTGCCATCGGGGGCGGTTTCCAGTACCGACACCACCAGCTTGCCGCCGATGGGGGCCTGTTCACGACAGATGCGCACGGTGCTGTGCGTGGTGGTTTCCAGCGCGACCGGGGCATCCGTGCCGTTTTCGATATTCAGCAGGTAGTCGTTGGCTTCGTTGGTGATCCGGGTGATCATGCGGTCCAGCGAGGATTCAATACGCACACTAGAACCGGATTTCATCTTGGGAATGCTAAATTGAGGGCCTCGGACGCGGAGGCTGCCATCACTCTCCGTATGGATCCGTTGGCAGAGATCCAGCTGGTTGCGGGCTGGTTTCTTTGCTTTCGTTAGCTCCATGGTGCTGCGCCCAACGAAGCTGTCGACAGAGGCGAGGGCGGTTTCCACGGTCAGCGACTTCTCTGCCAGCCCTTCGCGTGCGATGATTTCGACCTTGCCGGCGTCCAGACGAACGATCCGATTGGAGTTGGCAATGGTCCCTTCCGGTTCCCAGACGGTTAGTTCAGATTGCGCCAGAACCCGCAGGGAGTCCCCAGGGGAGAGTAGCACAAATAGTTCACCCGCCAGACCGGTACGGACGATCGTGCCAAAGGGGTAGGCTTTGCCGGTAAAGACCGGCTCAAAGGCGGTTCCGCCGGGCTTTTTGACCTGGCAGTCGCCTTTACACCCGGTCACCCGGAACAAGTTATCAAACGATTGTGCCGGCAGCACCGTCACCAGTGCCAGGAAAACAGACACCGCCAGACCTGCTGCCGTATGGCTTCGCGCATGCATGAGCACCTCCAGCCAAGCTTGCTTCTGCCTCCATCGCCCTTCGACTCAAAAATGCCTTTGCATAATAGACCAACAGCCTCGCGCCCGTCAATGTCTTCCCGCCGATTGTTTTTTTCAATTCTGCTTGGCAAACCGCCCGGAAATCGCATACAATAGTATTTCAACACTGGTAATTGTTATAGCGCGCGAGGCGCAACGGCGGGGAGTGGTAGCCATGCAACGAATAAGCAGATGGATCGTAGCGGGCGTATGCGTGGTGTTGGCTGGCATGGCAGGGGAGCGCGCGTGGGCCCAAGGGGGTGCCCGGCCGGCGGGGAATGGCGCGCCGGGGTTGGTGGCGGCGGCTGAAAAGAAATTGGCCATTCGACACATGCCGCGGTTGAACAAGGTTAAGCAGCCCACACCGCAGTATTCGACCTCCGCCAGTCGCACCTCCACCGGGCGTCCTCGCGAGTGGGGCGTTTTTGAGATTACCTATCTCACCTTCCCGGAGTGGATGGACGAAGTGGTGGTGACCTATCATCTGATGGCCGAACGGCGCGGCGCGGATGCCAAGAAGGCGTATTCATTATATCAAACCACGGTCCGGTATGCGGATGTGCCGAAGGGGGAGCACACCGCTTGTGTAGTATTGCCACCGGCGGCCCTGTTGCGGTATGGGGACCAGTTTATCGGGTTGGCCGTGGAGTTTACGGCGGCGGATGGCAGCTTGCTGGCCGTGCAGAATGAGGTGGCCGGCACGGTGCTACCCGTGGATTGGTGGAAAAAGCCGGACGTGACGGAAAGTAAGACCGTGGTGAAGCGGGAGGGACTGGTGGATCGTTCCAAAACGCCTTTCGCGCTGGTCAATATGGATGACTACGAGGTAGTGAAGTAGTGTTTGCGAACGATCGAATTCTCACGTTGAACGTGGGCGCCAGCAAACTGGTGCTGGCGGAATTTTCGGTGCGTCCTGGCCGCGCGCCGGAATTGCTGAACTATGGGATCGGTTCCCTGGGAATCGAGCCGGATAACGAAACGGATGTTTCCCCCTATATCGTGGGGGCGTTGCGGGATTTGTTGCGCACGCATGGCATCCGACCGGCACCCTTGCTGCTGTCGCTTTCCGGACAGGTTGTCTTTCCGCGGTTTGTGAAACTGCCCCCGGTCGCCCGCGAGAAGCTGGCGGACCTGATCCGCTATGAAGCGGAGCAGAATGTGCCGTTCCCCATTGACGAGGTAGTCTGGGATTATCAGCTCATCGGGGATGCGAGCGAAGGCGAGCAGCACGCCATGATTGTGGCCGTGAAGGCCGAGAACATCATCGGCGCGGTGCAATGCGTCACGGCGTCGGGGCTGGAGCCGGAGCTGGTGGATGTCGCCCCCATGGCGCTTTATAATTGCGTGCGCTATAACTATCCGGATCTGACCGGGTGCACGATGGTCCTGGATATTGGTGCGCGCTCCACCAATCTGGTCTTCATTGAGCAGGGGCGTGTATTTAGCCGGACGATCGCGGTGGCGGGCAATGCCATCACGCAGGAGATCGCCAAAAGCTTCCAAGTCGGGTTTGCGGAAGCCGAAGCGATCAAGTTGCAGCATGCCTTTGTCGCGCTGGGTGGGGTGTTCGCCGCCGGGGATGATGAGACGGCGGACCGGAGCTCCAAAATCGTGCGCAACGTGGTGACCCGCCTGCACGCGGAGATCAGCCGGTCGATTAATTTCTATCGCAGCCAGCAGGGGGGGGCGGCGCCCGGACGGGTGTTGCTGACGGGGGGCTCCTCCGTCATCCCTCACATGGACACCTTCTTCCGCGAGAAGCTGCAGGTGGACGTCGAGGTGCTGAATCCGTTTGTCAATGTGCAGGCGGGGCCGGCGTTGGATCCGCAACAGGTTGGCGCGCAAGTGGCTTGTCTATCAGAGGTGGTGGGCTTGGCGTTGCGCCGGTCGCTGGCCTGTCCGGTGGAGATTAATCTGATTCCGCCCGACATGGCGCACGCCAAAACGCTACGCAGCCGTCTGCCGTTTTTCTTCCTGGCGGCGATGGGACTGCTGCTGACCTTGGTGGTCTGGACGCTCTATTTCCGTCAGGCCGCGGAGAACTATCAGGCGCAGCATAAGTTCGTCACGCGGCAACTCTCCATGAAGCAAGCCGATGCCGCCACCATGCGCACCGTGCTGGCCGAGCGCGAGGTCTGGCAGCAGAAGGCCAATGATTTGCGCGCCGTGATTGCGCGCCGCACAGACTGGGTGCAGATCCTGAATGGGGTGCGCGAAGGCATGGTCGATGGCATGTGGCTGACCGCGCTGGAACCCGTGCGGGGCGCCAATGGTCAGGTTGGCAAGATTGTGCTGACTGGCTTTGGCTTCAAGGATGATTTGGACCGGGCGATCGCGGCTGCCAACGGGACCAGCGGTCGGCTGACCCCGGGTGAATTGCTGCGCGATCGGTTGCAAAGCCGCAAGGAGTTGTTTGGCGAGGTGGTGATCCGGAACGATCGCTATTCGACGAAAGAGACGTATCTGCACGAGTTTACGGTTGAAGTGACGCTCGTGGCGCCGACGCGGTAACGCGCCCAGACGGAATTTTTGCATGAACACACGGAAAATCATCTTGGCGCTGAGTGCAGGGCTGGCCTTGCTGCTCGGTTTGATGGGCTTTATCTCGGCCTATCGCGCCTATGCCCAAGCCAGCACGGTGAAAAATACGCTGGATCGCACCTACAAGCAACTGCAGGCCATTTACGCGGAGAACCCTTTTCCGTGTGCGACCAATATGAGCGTTGTGCGGCACGACACGGGGTGGTTGACGAACTGGCACGGAGCATTGGTGTATGATGCCCATGCGGTAGCGGTGCCGGCCAAAAGCCCCAGTGCCTCCGGGTTTATTGAAAAACTACAGAATACCAGTGTGGCCTTGCATCGCCGCGCGATGGCGGATGGGGGGAAAATGTTGCCGGATGGGTTTGCCTTCGGCTTTGAACGCTATCTGGGCACCCGCGTCATGCCCAAGCAGGAGCATGTGAAACGGCTGGATTTGCAGTTTTCTATGGTGGAGTCTCTTATGCGAGAGGTCTTGGATTGTCATGTGGTGGAGTTGACGCAGTTGGAGCGGGAGCGGTTTGACGGGGAGGGGGGCGACGCGGGCGCCGCGGTTGGGCGGCGCCGGGGGGCGGCGGTGGCGAACGAGGCCCCCTCGGTGGCGGCGGGCGGCGGCTTTCCCCGGGAGCATTTTACCATCGCCTTTACCGCGAACGAAAAGACCGTGGCAGAGGTGGTGAACCTGTTGGCACGCATGTCGTTGTTTGTGGTCATTACAGACGTAAAGATAGATCGATTGGAGCGCGGGTTGCGCCCGCGTCCGGATCGTACCGCCATGGAGACGGCTAAGGAGCCGGGGGGGGGGGCTGTCTTGCGAGCGCCACAACGCGTCGTTTCCGGTCCAGATGTTGCGCCACTGCTGAAAACACAGATGCAGGTGGATGTTTATACCTTCGAGGGAGTGTAGCCCGTGTTACAGAAACGAGGCTTATATTTTTCGGTGATCCGTCAGTACGACAAGGTACTGGCCGTGGTAGTGCTGGCCGCCTTGTTGGGCTCCCTTTTCCTCCTGGCCCGTTCGGCTGCTGAAAGCACGGAGTGGAAGCGCAATTACGAGAAAAACGTACGCAACATGCGCCCTACATTCGCCACCCTGACCCCAGCATCGACCAGTTCGTTTGAAATGGGTGTGCGATCCCTGCGCCAACCCCAGAGCGTACGACTCTCCAGCACCAATGAGTCTGGTCTATTTACACCGCAAAATCGGGTCTGGTGTGTGGAATGTATGTATCCAACCCCGTTTGCCAGCACGGTGTGTTCGTTCTGTGGGTTTAAGCAACCGCCTCGCGAGGGTGATCTGCCTGGCCCAGAGGCACTGGATCCTGACCCGGAGGGGAAGGGCATCCCCAATTCCTGGCGTAAGAAGTATTTCAATCAGCCCTTTGCGTTGGCAGAGAATCGGTCGCGCTGGAATGATGATGCGGACGAGGATGGGTTTATGAACCTCATGGAGTTTGAGTCGGGAACCAGTCCGCGTGATCCCAAGGACCATCCGGATTGGATCCAACTGGTGCGTTTCAAGGAGATTTCCACCCGGCAGTACCCCTTCGTTTTTACCGGCGTCAACAAAATGCCGGGCGGCGACATGCAGTTGGTTCTGAACATGAAGGGGGGGGACAACCGCACGTATTGGGTGAAGCGGGGCGAGCCCATTGGCAAGACGGGCTTTATCTATAGCAATTGCACCCCGAAGGTGGAGAGCGTGGTGGTGCCGGGGGTGGGGGGGGTCCAAAAAATCACCCGCTATGAGGCGGAATTGCTGCGCCCGGCGGACGGCAAACTGTTTCTGCTGCGCGATAATGAACCGCATGCCAAGCTGGAACAGGATTTGGCGCTGACGCTGACGATTGCCGGCAAGACCACGGAATACCACGCTTCCACGGACGGATTTCTGGACATGGAAGGCGAAAGGTACAAGGTTGTCGTAAATCTCGGGGTTGACGACAAGCCTATTTCTGTTGTATTAGAAAACCTTCGTTCCGGGAAGAAGACTACCGTACCTGTTGGCGCGCCGTGATATTTTATCGCGCGGGTTAGCAGGATCTCAGTTGTCGGATAGCGAGGAGCACCACAAATGATGTGTGTAACCAGAACACTGGGCGTAGTCTTTGTCGTTTTATTGCTGGGTACCGTGGCGCTACTGCGTGCGCAAGACGTGCAACCGGAAAAGGGTAATGAGAACGCGCCTGGCGCGGCCCCCGCCGTGGTGCCGGAGGCAAAGGCGACGCCGGCGGAGCCCGCTCCGATTGCGAAGGCTGTACCGGCTATGGCCCCCGTCGCCGAGCCAGCCCCTGCCGCCGCGCCAGCCCCCGTCGCCGAGCCAGCCCCTGTTGTTGAGACAACACCCGGTGCCGGGCCAGCAGTTGTCGCGCCGGCAGCGGATGCGGGACGGGAGGCGCTGGTTTCCGAAGTAGTCACACTGGAACGCTTGCGTAAGGAGGCGTTGCGCGAATATGGCATGGCCAGCCTGATGGCCGGCCGCAAGGCGATGCGGGATAGCGATTTCGAGGAGGCCCGCAAGCAATACATGATGGCCGAGACCTATATCCCCGACAATCTTGAAACACGCGCGGCACGAGAAGAGGCCAAGGCCGGCGTTCGCGAAGCCCTCTACCGCAATGCGCAGCTCCTCTGGAAGAAAGGCGATCGCGAAAAGGCCGTGCAAATTGCGCGTCAGGCCAATGAGAAGGGGCATCCGGACGCCTCCAAGTTGACGACGGATATCCAGAAGGAAATTGACAACCCGCCCAAGGTTACGCCGCCTAAGGAGATGGCCCGCATGCACGAGGCCACCTACAAGGAAAGCCGTGACGAAGTCATGCGTCGCCTGCGCCTGGCGCGGCAGTATTACATCGTCGGCGAGTTCGACCGCTGTCGGCAGGAACTCGAAATCATCCTGCGGGATCACCCCACCGATACGGAAGCCATGGAGATGATGAAGAAGCTGGGCGACCGCACGTTTGACGTCGGTAAGGTGGAGTATGAAGCCACGCGCTCCAAGATGATTAGCGACGTGCAGGCGAACTGGAGCCCCCGCCGCTACGCTATTGACACGGTAGAGATCAAAGCGCCTACCATGGGCCAGTCCGCAGGCAGGGAGCTGCTGCCGGGTGGTATTACCATCGAGCAATCGGTGGAGCAGAAGATGCGCAGCATCGTGATCCCGGAGATCAACTTCCGCAACGCCAACATCACCGACGTCATTACCTTCTTCGAGAATGCCAGCCGGGAATATGATGATAAGGAACAAAAGCCGGAGAGGCGCGGGGTCAACTTTGTGTTACGCGGTATCTCGGCTAATACACCGGCGCCCATGCCGGCCGCGGGGGATAATGCCTTTGCGGAGGCCCCGGCCGCCGGCGGCGGCGGCGGTGCCGCCCCGATCACCTTTTCGGCTCGCTTCGTCAACCTCTGGGATGCGCTCAAGATTGTCACCGAGGTCGCCAACTTCAAGTCTCGGATTCGCGGCAATGTCGTCATTGTCATGCCGGCGAATGTGACGGATGAGAACATGGAGACCCGCTCCTATACGGTCATGGCCAATGTGTTGGAGCGTGCGAGCGGCGTGGCGCGGGAATTGAACACTTCGCGCGGGGGGGCTGGGCTGGGCGGGGAGGCAGCCGGGATGAACACCGAGCCGTTGGGTGCCGCGGGCGATCTGAAGAAGCTTTTTGTTGACCTGGGCGTCGCTTGGCCGGTTGGTTCCTCCATCTCCTACCTCTCGATCATCGGCAAGCTGCGCGTGGTAAATACAGCGGAGAACCTGGCGCTGTTCGAGAAGGTCCTGGAGGAGATGAACGTCACGCCCCGCCAGATCGAAATCGAAGCGCGCTTCGTCGAAGTCTCCCAGACCGACTTGGATTCGCTGGGGGTGCAGTGGTTTCAGAACCAAACCCTCGGGAATAACTGGGATCAATCAAGTCCAAAGTATGGCCAAGGGACGGTCGTTGTTAATCCTTCCACGCCACCTTACAAAAGCGGGGGGAGTCCCTACGATGTTTCCCAGGGTATGCGCTATCTCAGCGGCAACGCGCTGGGGAGTCAACTCGCTACTTCGGATTCCGTGCTGGGGTTGCAAGGGGTGTTTGGCGATGTGGATATTTCGGCCATTTTGCACATGCTGAGCCAGCGCTCCAACTCCGACCTGCTCTCCGCGCCGAAGGTGGTCACCAAGGCTGGTCAAGAGGCGGTGATCAAGGTGGTCACGGAGTTTATCTACCCGACAACTTTCACCGTGACCGGGTTGCAGGGGAATACCGGCAACAACAGCGGTGGTGCAACTACCACCACCACGACGGGTGCGGTGGTGGAGCCGGGGGGCTTCCAGACGCGCGAAGTCGGTGTCATTCTTCAGGTGGTGCCGGAGGTGAGTGCCGAAGGGCAGATGATCAACCTGACCATGAACCCGCAGGTCGTCTCCGAGCCGACCTGGAAGAACTATGGCTCGCGCGTGCCGGTGCCCAATACGGATCCTGTGCAGTACATGGAACTGCCGATGGAGCAGCCGTTCTTCAAGATCCGGTCGGTTTCCACGAGCGTCTCGATCTACAACGGCGCCACGGTGGTGATGGGTGGTATGATTACCGAGATTCGCAGTTCGACAGATGATAAGGTGCCGTTTCTGGGCGATCTACCGTACATCGGCCGATTCTTTCACAGCAAGGCGGAGCACTCTGAGAAGCGGAACCTGCTGATTTTTGTGACGGCGCGCTTGGTTGATCCGGCTGGCAGGGCGGTGAAAACCAACATGGAGCCCGCCTTGAGCGGTAAGAAGGCGGCTGAGCTCGTAAAGATGGCCACGCCGTAAGGCAATCGCGGGCGGTTGGGATGATTAGCTCGTGTGGTTCTGGTGCGGCCCGGTCGTCGAGCACGGGGGGCGATGCCGTGGTGCAGGACGCCACAGGCGGTGACTTACCTACGCCATACGGGACAGCTTCGGGCACTCACTCGGCTTCAATAGAAAGCGCGCGATGTGGCCGGTGTGGCGCCCCCGTTTTTTGTATGCGTGCCTTTTTATGAAACGGATCGCCTTGACGGGAGGAATTGCCTGCGGCAAGAGTGCGCTGGCAGGTTTTCTTGCGGCCCGCGGCTGTGAAATGCTCGACACCGACGGGGTGACGCATGCGCTGGAAGCGCCGGGCGGCCGCGCGGTCGCGCCGATTGTGGCGGCCTTCGGGACGGTGGTGCGTGGGCCGGAGGGTGGCATCGACCGGCAGCGACTGGGCGAGGTGGTTTTTCAAGATGAGGCGGCCCGGCTACGACTGAACGGCATCGTGCATCCGCTGATCCGGGCAGAACTGGAAGCCTGGTTGCGGCAGCCGGGGGGATGTCCGAAAGTGGCTGTTATCCCGCTGCTTTTTGAGGTTGGTTGGGACACGGGGTGGGACGCCATAATCTGTGTGGCCTGTGCGGCGGCAGAACAGTTGCGCCGCTTGCAGACGCGCGGATTGTCAGTGGAGGCGGCGCTGGCTCGGGTGGCGGCGCAGATGCCACTGGACGAGAAGGTGCGTCGGTCTACCCATGTGGTGTGGAACGATGGTGATCGGGAGGAGCTGCGCAGGGCGGCGGACCGGTTGATGGATGAATGGTCAGGAAACAAGCGATGAGCGAAGAAAATCAGCAGAACCCAGCGAATCAGGACAATGGCAGCCAGCCTAACCGGTCGGAAGGGCGCGGTGAAGGACGCCCGGAAGGACGCCCGGAAGGACGCCCGGATGGGCGCCCGGAAGGACGCCCGGAGGGGCGCCCGGAAGGACGCCCGGAAGGACGCCCGGAGGGTGGCGGCGGACAGGGTCCGGGGCGCTGGAATGCGCGCTTTCAGCGGGGCGGCGGCCGCGGAGGCGGAGGCGGGGGCGGGGGCGGGAATAATAACCGGCGCATGGTCGATCGCCGCGACCGCCGCAATCGCGATAACCGTCCGTATGCCGGGCCGGCGTCGGGTGGTGGCGGTGGTGGTGGCGGCGGCGGGGGGCCGCAGGGTGGCGGGGCGCCGGGGGGGGAGTCGCGGGGTGGTTCGCATCACGGCATGGCGGCCGGGGGGGGCGATAATTATCAGCCGCCCGCCCCTCGTGACGATTTGCCGCCGGTTTATTTGGGCGAACTTCAGCAGAAGGAGATGTCCGATCTGCAGGCGTTGCTGGCGCACCTGCCACCCGATGAGGTGGCGAGCCTGCGGAAGCATGAGATGATTTACGAGTTCGTCCGCGGCTATCTGTACAAAGGGGGTATCGCCATCACGCAGGGGATGCTGGAAATCCTGCCGGATGGCTTTGGTTTTCTGCGCTCGCCGCGTAGCAACTACCTGCAGTGCCCCGAGGATGTCTATGTGTCGCCCACCCAGGTGCGCCGTTTCGGCTTGCGCACCGGCGATCAGATTGAAGGACCCATCCGGGATCCCAAGGACAAAGAGCGGTTCTTTGCGCTGGGCCGGGTGGACCTGGTGAATGGCAAACCCGCGGCCGAGGCGCGCAAGATTGTCCATTTTGAGAGCCTCACGCCGTTGTTTCCCGACCGGCGTATCCGGCTGGAATCGACGCCGGACGAGATTGCCATGCGCGTCATGGATATGTTTACGCCCATCGGGTTCGGGCAGCGTGGTCTGATTGTGGCGCCGCCGCGCACCGGCAAGACGGTGCTCCTGCAAAAGATCGCTAACTCGATCTCCGCCAATCACCCGGATGCGTATCTGATCATCCTGCTGATTGATGAGCGCCCGGAAGAGGTTACGGACATGCAGCGCCATACCAAGGCGCATGTGCTCAGCTCCACCTTTGATGAGGCGCCCGAGCGCCATGTGCAGGTGGCGGAAATGGTGATCGAGATGGCCAAGCGTCAGGTCGAGACCGGACGCGATGTGGTGATCCTGCTGGACAGCATCACCCGACTGGCCCGAGCCTACAATACCGTGCAGCCCCATAGCGGCAAGATCCTTTCCGGCGGTGTGGATGCCAACGCTCTGCACAAACCGAAACGCTTCTTCGGCGCGGCGCGTAATATCGAGCGCGGCGGCAGCCTGACGATTGTCGCCACGGCGCTCGTGGATACCGGCAGCCGCATGGATGACGTGATCTTTGAGGAATTCAAGGGTACGGGCAACATGGAACTCTGTCTCGATCGGACCTTGGTAGACAAGCGTGTCTTCCCGGCCATCAACATCGAGAAGTCCGGCACCCGCAAGGAGGAGCTGCTGCTCCATCCCGAAGAACTGAACCGCACGTGGCTGCTGCGACGCGCCCTGAATGGCGTGCCGCCGGTGGAGTCCATGGAAATGATCATCAAGCGACTCAAGAACACCAAGAGCAATGCCGAATTTCTGATGGGCATTAAGGAATAAACCCCGGTCACCCCTGCCGGCGGAAGCGATAAGCACGAAATGGGAAGTTGGGTAAAGGAGTATTGGAATACGTTGCCATGAAAGCTGAAACCAAAGTGAGCGGCCCTTGCCGCGTCAAACTGTCCGTCCGGGCGGAAGCCACCGAAACACGTCCGGAGTACGAGAAGATCGTCGGCGAATATGCGCAACACGGTCGTTTGCCGGGCTTCCGTGTCGGCAAGGCGCCGCGTGCGCTGGTGGAGTCCCGCTATGGCAACGAGATTGCCGCGGATGTCCGGAGCAAGCTGATCAGCCGGTTCTACCATGAGGCCATCAAAGAGACCACGCTGACCCCGGTGGCCGTGCTGGATGTGACGGATGTGCTCTTCACGCCTAGCACCGGCATTTCGTTTGTCGCGTTGGTGGACGTCGTGCCGGAGTTCAAGCTGCCCAAGTACAAGCAGATTCCGCTGCAAGTCGAGGCGCCCGTCGTGACCGAAGAACAGGTGAATGCCCAACTGGGGCGGTTCCGGGACATGCTGGCGAAACTGGAGGACGGCCACGACCAGCCGGCGGCACGTAACGATTTTGCGCAGATTGACTTCACGGCCACCTGCGAGGGGCGTCCGTTGCAGGATGTGGTGCCCGAGGCGGTCGCCCTGGCCACGGGTACGGACTTCCTGGTGCAGGTGGCGGAGCCGGAGAGCATTCCCGGTCTGGGGGTCGCACTGGAGGGGTTGAAGAAGGGGGATCAAAAGACCGTGCCGGTCGCGTTCGACAAGAACTACCACATGGAGGCCTTGCGGGGCAAAGCCGCCGTTTACCAGGTGTTGGTCAAGGCGGTCCGCCAGCGTATCCTGCCGACGGATGAAGTGGTTTGCCAGCGCGCCGGCTTTGCGAATCTGGACGAGATGCGCGCGCAGATCAGCAAGAACCTGCAGACCTCCGCTGAACGCCAGGAACTGGCGAGGCAGCAGAAGGAAGTCGTGGAGTTTCTGCTCAAGCGTACGGAATTCGAGCTGCCCGAAAGCGTGGTGACGGAGGAGACCAATCATACCATCCGCGCCATGATGCGCGATGTGATTGAGCGCGGCGGCACACGCGAGGATCTGGCGAAGAACCGCGACAGCATTCTGGAAACCGCCACCACGGCTTCCAAGGATCGCGTGCGCCTGCGCTATATCCTAGCCCGTATTGCGGCGGAAGAGAAGGTCACGGTCACCCCGGCGGAGGTCAATCAACGCCTGGAAGAACTGGCCGCTCAGTACCGGATGCCCGTGAAAAAGGTGCGCGAAACGATGGCGGCGCGCCATGGTTTGGACACGCTCGAATCGGATATTCGCAGCGAAAAAGCCCTGATCATGCTGGTCGAGGACGCTAAGGCGCGATAGTAGCCCGCCGGTGGCTACGGCTTCGGCCAGGCTGCCTGGTAAACGCAGAACCGGCGGATGCGTCGTACGCGCCTCCGCCCCAAAGGAACAACATGCATACACCCTCCTCTTTGCATCAGATGCTGGTCCCGATTGTGGTAGAGACGTCCGCACGCGGCGAGCGCGCGTATGACATCTATTCGCGCCTGTTGCAGGACCGGATCATCTTCATCGGCACGGGCGTGAATGACGAAGTGAGCAATGTCATTATCGCCCAGTTGCTCTTCCTGCAGTCGCAGGATGCCACCAAGGATATCGCCCTTTATGTGAACTCCCCCGGCGGATCGGTCACGGCGGGGTTGGCGATTTACGACACGATTCAGTATCTATCCTGCGATGTGGCGACCTATTGCGTGGGCCAGGCCGCCAGCATGGGCGCGGTCCTGCTGGCGGCCGGACGCAAAGGGAAGCGCTTCGCGCTCCCCAATGCCCGCATTATGATCCATCAGCCGTGGGGCGGCGTGGAGGGCCAGGCCACGGATATCAGCATTCAGGCCAAGGAGATCCTGCGCCTGAAGGACCGCCTGACCGAGATTCTGGCTTTTCATACCGGCAAGGATTTCAAGGATATCAGCCACGATACGGAGCGTGATTATTTCATGTCTGCAGAGGATGCACGTAATTACGGGCTGATTGATGCCGTGCTGGTGAAACAGCCTGCACCTGCCAAGGCTTGATCGGTACACCCCGCCCCCACCTCAGCATAACGAGAGTAAACGATGGCCAGTACCACGAAAAAACGCGCGACGTGTTCCTTCTGCGGCAAGGATGAAAAGGAAGGCGCCCGGCTGATTGTCGGCCCCGGCGTGAATATCTGCGGCGGCTGTGTGGATATCTGTCGGGACTTCCTGGAAAAGGACAAGACCCCGGCGGATCCTGCGCCCGCCCCCGCCAAGGGGGTGGCCGCGCCGCCGGCCCGGGCCGCGCCAGCGCGCGAACTCAAGGTCCCCGGCCCCGTTAATATCAAGGGGTTCCTGGACCAGTACATCATCGGACACGACCAGACCAAGAAGTCGCTGGCGGTCGCCGTGCACAACCATTATAAGAGGCTCACTCAGGCCCGCGACAACACGGAGTTTGCTGACGTCGAGATTGAGAAGAGCAACATCCTGCTCATCGGCCCTACCGGATGCGGCAAGACACTCTTTGCCCGCTCGCTGGCGCGGTTGCTGGATGTGCCCTTTGCGCTCGCCGATGCCACCACGTTGACCGAGGCCGGCTATGTGGGCGAGGATGTGGAGAACATCCTGCTCTATCTGCTGCAGGCCGCCAACATGGATGTCAAGCGCGCCGAGACCGGCATCATTTACATTGATGAGATTGACAAGATTGCCCGCAAGACCGAGAACGTCTCGATTACGCGCGATGTCTCCGGCGAAGGCGTGCAACAGGCGCTGCTGAAGATCCTGGAAGGGACCACGGCACGTGTGCCGCCGCAGGGCGGGCGCAAGCACCCGCAGCAGGATTACATCCAGCTCAATACCTCCAACATCCTCTTCATCTGCGGCGGTGCGTTTGTCGGCCTCGATTCGTTTGTGCGCCAGCGCCAGGGGCGGCGCAGCATCGGCTATGTGGATCCGCAAGCCAAGCCGCCCACGGGGTTGTCTGCGGGCGGTCTCGCGGTGGAGCCCGAGGACCTGATCCGCTACGGGCTCATCCCGGAGTTCGTGGGACGGCTGCCGGTGGTTTCCGCGTTGAGCGAGTTGACGGAGGAGAATCTGGTGCGCATTATGGTGGAGCCAAAAAACTGCATGATCAAACAGTACCAGAAGCTGCTGGCCATGGAGAAGGTGAAGCTGTCGTTCACCGATGGCGCTTTGCGCGAGATGGCACGATTGGCCCTGCAGCGTAAGACGGGCGCGCGCGGCTTGCGGGCCATCTTGGAACACCTGATGCTGGAAATTATGTACGAGGCGCCGGGCAACCAGGCGCTGCGCAATGTCCACATCACCAAGGAAATTGTCACCGCCCAACTCGAGAATCCCGGCTGCGTGACCCCTCTGCTCACGACCGCCTAAGGATCTGACGGGAGGCGCGTCAACGCCGCTTGTAAAAAAACCAGCAACGACGTTGACACCACCCGCCCGATGTAGTAACCTCTCCAATCTTTCAGGCTGATAAGCGAACGCATGGACCTATGATCATGACGACGAAGACGAGCATACCCAAAAATCCTGGCGACAACCGAAACTGGCTGCTGGTTGATGCAGCGCAGAAGCCCTTGGGACGGCTGGCCGTTCTGGTGGCGAATAAACTGCGCGGCAAAGACCGACCGGACTTTGATCCGAGCGTGGATATCGGCGACTTTGTCGTCGTGATCAACGCGGAGAAGGTCAAGCTGACCGGCCGCAAGGAAGAACAGAAGGAATATCTGCGCTACAGCGGCTACCGCGGCGGCTTGCGCAGCATCTCCGTGCCGACGATGCGCGAACGCCACCCGGATCGCATCATCAAGTTGGCGGTCTGGGGGATGCTCCCGAAGAATACCCTGAGCCGCAAGGTGATGACGCGACTGAAGGTTTTCCGTGGCGCGGAGCATACGCATGCCCCGCAGAAGCCTCAGACGATCGAGCTGGCATAAGATTCTTTACGAGTGGCGAAGGAAGAAGGTAAGACATGGCGACAGTGATTACAGCAGCGACCGGACGGCGCAAGACAGCCATCGCTCGGGTGCGGTTAGTGGCCGGCACCGGCAAGTGGAATGTCAACGAACGCGACTTGGCGCTGTACTTCCCCAGCGAAGCACTTCGTAACTACCTCATGCAACCCCTTGTCATCACGAACCAGCGGGAGAAGTTTGATATCTCCGCCACGGTCAAGGGCGGTGGACCTTCCGGACAGACGGGGGCTCTGCGGCATGCGCTCTCGCGCGCCTTGGCATTGGCCGACAACACGCTGCGGGAGCCGCTGAAAAAGGCCGGCTGCCTGACGCGCGATGCCCGTATGAAGGAACGTAAGAAGCCCGGTCAGCCCGGCGCTCGCAAACGCTTCCAATTCTCCAAGCGCTAGTTTTCCCTCTTGGGAAAGCATGGTTTTGGGAGTTGTACTGGCAGTGCTATACCGACTCGTTCGGTATAGCGCTGCGCGTTTTTGTAGAGCCGATGCTGGTGGGCAGCAGATAACGCCGCCTGTGGATGATGGGTCAGCCGTCAGCCGCCGCGGCGATCCGAGGCTCGCAGTGAACCCCGGATGCACAACGTGGTATGCTGAACACGCCCCCATCCAGACCCCATGCCGTTACAACTGATTCGCAAACTAGCCTCCCGCATTCTTGGGCGCCCTGTCGCCGCTGCTCCGTCCCGCACGACGGAACGCAAAACTTCGCCCGACCGGGGTCGCCGTGCGCCGCACGCGTCGGAAGCCTCTGCTGACGCCGGTGGAGCACGCCGTGCGCGCCCGGCTGGTACCGCAAGTGCCGCGCCCTCACGCCGCAGCGAGCGTCCGCCGGACCAGCGCCGGCAAGATCGCCGCGATGACCGACCGCCGGCCCGTGCCGAGGAGCGTCGGGAGCGTCCGCCCGCCCATGCCGATGAGCGTCGGGAGCGTCCGCCGGCCCACACCGATGAGCGTCGGGAGCGTCCGCCCGCCCATGCCGATGAGCGTCGGGAGCGTCCGCCGGCCCACACCGATGAGCGTCGGGAGCGTCCGCCCGCGCGTGAGGAGCGTCGCGATCGTGCGCCGTCCCGTGGCCCGCGCGACACCGGGCGTCCCGTACAGGAGCACACGCCGGCAGAGTCGACACGCCCCGGTGGGTTGGTGACCGACGCCGAGACCGAACGTCGCCGGGTCGTGCATGTCGCCTGGGATTCGGCCTCGTTCCAGGTGCCTGTGGTGGAAGGGAAAACCCGTTTTCAGGAATTTGACCTGCCAGCGGAAATCCTGCATGCCATTGCTGATCAGAAATTTGAATATTGCACCCCGATCCAGGCGCGCAGCTTGGTGCACGCGTTGGCTGGCGAGAACGTGGCGGGACGCGCCCAGACCGGCACCGGCAAGACGGCGGCCTTCCTGATTGCTTTGTTGGCGCGCTATCTACGCCACCCGGCGGGTCGCCCTGCGAAAGTCGCTACGCCCCGTGCGTTGGTCATCGCCCCGACCCGCGAACTCGTCATCCAGATCTGCCGCGATGCAGATAGTCTGGGCAAATATTGCGGACTGCGCTATCTCGCGGTCTATGGCGGCATGGACCACGACCGGCAGCGCCGCGAATTGACCGCCGGCCCGGTGGATCTGCTGGTGGCCACGCCTGGCCGCCTGCTGGATTATGTCCAGAGCCGGGTGCTCGACCTTTCCCAAGTGGATACGTTGGTCATTGATGAGGCCGACCGCATGCTCGACATGGGGTTCATCCCCGATGTGCGCCGGATCGTTAGCCGACTCCCTCCCGCTGACCGCCGCTGCACCATGCTCTATAGCGCTACGCTGGATGACGCGGTTATGCGCCTGGCCGCGCAGTGGATGACCAACCCCGTGCGGGTGGAAATAGAGCCGGAAAGTGTGGCCGTGAAAACCGTCACGCAGCAGGTGTTTGTGGTCGCGGCGCGCGAGAAGTTCACGGTGCTCTACAATTTGCTGCGGCAACATGCCGAGACCCGTGTGCTGGTCTTTTGTAACCGTCGTGACAGCACGGAGTATGTGGCCGAGAAACTGCGCCGCAATGGCATCGCCTGTGAAATGCTTTCCGGCGACGTGCAGCAGAATCGCCGGCTGCGCGCGCTGGAAGATTTCCGCTCCGGTAAGGTGCGGGTCGTGGTGGCCACCGATGTCGCCGGGCGCGGCATCCATGTGGATGATGTCGGGTTTGTCGTGAATTACGATTTCCCCTATGAACCGGAGGATTATGTGCATCGTATCGGCCGCACCGGGCGCGCCGGACGGGCCGGCACGGCCATTTCGTTTGCCGACGAGAACGAATCGTTCGCCATTCCCGAGATTGAGAAGTTCCTCGGCGAACCGCTGGTCTGTTCGCAGCCGGATGACACGATGTTGCAGCCGCTGCCGGACCACCGCGGTGGACGCGGCGGACATCACCGGACGGAGGCGGCCCCGGCCGCGCGCGCCGAGATGCCTGGGCCGTCCTCGGTTGCCGCCGAGACGCCCGTCGTTGCCGCACCAGAGCCTATCGTGGAACCGCCACGCCCGGTGACGCCACCGCCGGAGCGGCGCAAGCCGGTGATCGAAGAGGCCCCAGCACCGCATGCCGGACACGCGCCGGAATGGCCGGATTCCCCGCCGCCGCCGCCGCCGCGGCCGGCGGAACGGCCGCACCGGAGAGCGGAACACGCACCCCATGCACCCGCGCATCCGCCCGCGCCGGTGGTCCTGCCCTCGGCCGCCCGGCGACCGGTGGAGATCTGGACGCCTGGCAAGAGCAAGAGCTAATTCGCGACTGCGCCTGTCATGTGTCCGATCACCGACACGCATGTCCATTTTGATGCTGCTCCCCCGGCGATCGCGGCCTGCGTGCAGCGGGCCGTGGCGGCGGGCGTCACCCGCTTGCTGGCCGTGGGTGGCAGCGCGGCGCTGAATGCCTCCGCCAGCCTGGCGGCGCGTAACTTTCCCCAACAGGTGCGCCTAGCGCTCGGCTGGGACCGCGACCAGGCCACGAAGCTGCCGCCGGGCATGCCCTTCCCGCCGACGGACGGTCTGCCGCTGGCAGCCATCGGCGAAATCGGCCTCGATTATCACTATCATGCCGAGACGCAGGCCGCCCAGTGCCAGTTGTTTGGCGAAATGCTGCGCGAGGCGGAGGTACGCGATCTGCCCGTCTGCATTCATACGCGTGAGGCCGATGCCGACACCTGCCGCATCCTGGATGAGCATGGCTCACACGCGCGCCGGGCGGCCGGCACGCTCGGCGTGGTGCACTGCTTCACGGGCGGCCAGGATTTTGCGCGGGCGCTGCTGGACCGCGGCCTCTACTTGTCTTTCAGCGGCATCGTGACCTTCCGCAATGCGGACAGCCTGCGCGAAGTGGCGCGGTTCGTCCCGGCAGATCGGCTGCTGCTAGAAACGGACTCGCCCTTCCTGACGCCTGTGCCGAAGCGCGGCGTGGAAAATGAGCCCGCCTTTGTCGTGCACGTGGTGGACCTGCTGGCCAAGGTGCGCGGCATCACGCGCGACCAACTCGTCGAGCAGACCAGTATGAATGCGGAGCGACTTTTCGGCCCGTGGCCTACGCCCACGCCGTAGCAGCGGGCAGACAAGTCCCTGCGTGCAGTCGAAGGGTCCCAGGTCAGTAGCACGATAGGCGCCAGGCGCAGGCTAGCCGAAGAAGGCGGCGAGATCGTTGCCTCCAACCTGCCTTATCCAAAAACCAGCGGCCCAAACGTTACGCCTGGGCGGAACTGCTGAAACGCGTGTTCGCCGTCGACGCGCTGAAATGCGACCTTTGCGTGGCTGGATGCGCATCCTCTGCGCGGTCAATCCACCCGAGGCGATTCGAAAGATTCTGGACTGTCTGATTATGCCGACCCCGAGAAAGCCACGTCCATAATGAGAATGGCTGCTCTTTTGATGTCGGGCATTGCTGTCAGGCCTCGCAAGACGTATCATCTGCCCGTTTTCTGATCGGGCAGAAAAGGCCGGGTGGTTAGGCGGATGGGCGGGCGCGGCTGCGGCTGCCCGGAGAACCACGGCAGGTCGGATGTGTACGGGCATGAACCATAAGCGTGAAAGATAACATACACATGGCAAACGACAATCCTGCTGAAGTACGCGCAACCGCTGTGACCGGAGATTTCTCCATGCGGATGGTGTCCCCCGGTGACCGGCGTGTGCTGGTGGACCTGGCCAAACGCTACAGTGCGGCCTGCAACACCGAGGCGAATCACCGGAAGATCGGGTTCTGGCGTGATTTCAATAGTCTGCGACCCACGCGGCCGCCGGTCTTCATCGATATCAACTACGCCACGCACATGGACGAGGAAATCGATGCGGCGCTGCCTGCCCCCAGGGTCGAATTGCCCGCGCTCAGGCCGGTGGAAAACTGGCTGCTGCGGAGGCTCTGGCAGACGAGACTGCCGGATGACCGCGTGCTTTATCCCTGGTACCCGGTCCGTGCGCCGATGCTGGCCAGTCCGGCTGGCGAGTGGGGCGTCGCGCTCACCACCGTGCATGACAAGGAGGGGGGCCGCGGTTGGCGCTGGGACAGCGTCATCGCCCGCATTGAAGATCTCGCGAAGCTCAAGCCGACGCCGCACCAGGTGCTCGACCCCGACCCGCCCCTCGCGCGGGTGCTGCGCGAAATTTTAGGCGACGTCCTGCCGGTGCACGTTGACCGCAGCACGGTCTACTCCTCCTGGGGTGGCTACGATTTATCCACGGCGGCGGGTGCCTTGCTGGGCCTTCAGGAACTGCTTATGGACCTGTATGAGAAGCCCGACCTGGTGCATGGCCTGATGGCCTGCATGCGCGACGCCGTGATCGCAAACCTCAAGCAGGGCGAGGCGGCGGGCGACTGGAGTGCGGTCGAGTCCAATAACTACGCCGTGCCTCCGTACTGCCATGAACTGCCCGATCCGCAGGCCAACGCCCATGGTGCGCGGCTTAAGGACTTGCACCTGTTCATGCACGCACAGGAGTTCGAGACGGTCAGCCCGGATCAGCACGAGGAATTCCTGTTGCGGTACCAGATGCCGATCATGAACCTGTTCGGCCTGGTGAACTACGGCTGCTGCGAATCATTGCACAACAAGGTTGCCCTGTTGCGTAGCATCCCAAACCTGCGCAAAATCCTGGCCGGGCCGATTGCCGATGTGCGCAAGATTGTGGCGGATGTCGGCAGCGACTACATCATCTCGTGGCGGCCGAATCCGGCGGTCATGGTTTCCTGCGGCTTCGATCCGGCAGGCGTGCGTCGGCAAATCCGGGAGACACTTGCCATGGCGCGGGGCTGCCGGGTCGAGATCATCCTCAAGGAATTGCTCACCGTACAGAACGACATGGGCCGGTTGGGCGAGTGGGCTCGCATCGCGGTCGAGGAAGCCGAACGGGCAGGCGCGTAAGGAGGCCGGGTGGACGGGCGGACGCGGCTGCACCTGGGTGGGCGTCCTGCATTCGACACGTCAGCTTGTTTGCCTCAAACAGTTTAGGCCAAATAAGGCATAGAAATCTACGGTGTATGCACTTGCGCTTGCGCGAACACGATAAGCCGCTTATGATTATTTCCGTATGAAACAAGTGCCCAAAGAGGTCCGCGCGTATCTCGCCGCGATTGGACGCAAGGGCGGAACGAAGAGTCGCCGCAGCCTGTCCTCCGCGGCGGCGCATGACATGGTGCGTGTACGCGAAGCCCGGAAGATCTTCAGGGAATTTCATGCGCAGTGCTTCTGGTTCATGCGCCCGGACCTGCGCGTGACAGTCGAGGACATCCCAGCATTGGTGCGTGGCTTGCGACAAAACGGAGGGCGGCAGGGGTTTCTGCTGGCCGCAAAATTATGCCGATAAGCGATATTCAGGCCGTGGTGCTGCGCTGCATGGCCGCGAACCGCAGTCCGGAAAGCTATCTCGCCGGTGCCACGGTGCTTCACCGGGACCGCAAAAGTCCCCGCTTCTCGCAGGACATCGATTTGTTCCATGATGTCGCAGACTGCATTGCGAGCTGCGCAGAGCAGGACGCGGCAACGCTCCGTGATGCCGGATATCAGGTCGAGTGGACGCTGCGGACACCCACGTTTCATCGTGCCGTCGTGTCCGTGGATGCACAACAACTCAAGGTCGAATGGGCGCAGGACAGCGCCTTCCGTTTCTTCCCTGTGCAGCAGGACGCGTTTTGCGGCTACCGTTTGCATGACGCCGATGCGGCCACCAACAAGATGCTGGCCCTGGCCGGGCGAAGTGAGGTACGCGATTTTGTCGACATCATGCACCTCCACGAAACCTATTTGTCGCTCGGCACGTTGGCGTGGGCGGCATGCGGAAAAGACCCCGGCTTCACGCCCGAGTTTTTGCTAGAGCAGGCGGGGCGGCACACGGCTTACACGCAGGCGGATCTGGGTCGCCTGAGTTTGAGAAGCCCGATTAATCCCGGCGTGCTGAAACGGAAATGGCTGGCCGCGCTGGAGGAAGCTCGCAACCTGGTCGCCGCACTTCCTACTGGCGATATCGGTTGCCTGTACATCGGGCCGGATCGGTCACCTGTGACTCCCGATCCGGCCTCAAGTGATTTCCGGACTTTGATTCGCCATCAAGGATCCGTTCGCGGGGCATGGCCGACGGTCACTACCGTGGCGTAATCCTACCGGAGCGCCGAGCATGGTCTTTTCCTGAAGACCTGGTTCTGCGGACTCCCCGCCGGGCGGAATCTAGCCACAAAAAGCACAAAAGACACAAAAGAAACCGGTTTTTTGTGATTTATGTGCCTTTTGTGGCCAACATTTATGGTCTGCACCGATCCTGCCCATGTCCAAACCCTCTGCCAACCAACACCACTCCACTTATCGCATACACAAAAACGGCTTCTGCGGTTACCACAAAGCCCTTGCTACAGCCAGCCTGCGTTAGGTGGCGCTTCAGGAAAAGACCATGGAGCGCCGAGGGCGCGTGGGTGTGGTGATCTTGACGCCCTCTGGTGCTTCTGGCAGACTCCACCCCCATACGTTCTAGCTCCGCACGGCACGGTTGGCTTCCGTCCCGTCAGCACCACGGGCGCATGCGATCGGACCAGCTAAACCAAGAGGCGATATGAAATTCTCGATGGCCGCGCGGCTACTGGTTTGGCTGTCTGCCTCTGTCTGCGGCGCACAGGAGTTTTCGCTGCAGGATGACTTTGGCAGGGTTACCGGGCCGTATGCCCTGCAAGCTGGGACCGAAGTCGCGATCGGTTCGAACCGGCTGCAACTTGTCAACATCCAGACCCAGGTCGTCACCGTGCTGCCGCCGGGGGCGCCGGAGCGCGAATTGCAGGTTCGCCGGTTTCCGGTCCGCGCCGCGGTGATGGCTGGCATCCTGGAGGCGGCTGCGGCGCAGGCGCCGGATGCCACCAACCGGTCTGACCAGCTAAAGCGGCTACTGGTCGATGTGGGCGTCGTGTGGCCGGCCGGTTCGTGGATCTCCGATCTTGCCACCCCAGGCGGCGTCCGCGTCTGCAACACGCCCGCAAACCTCGACCTCATCGAAAGGCTCTTGCAGGAGCTCGGTGGCGCGCCCCGACAAATTCGGTTGGAGGTGCAATTTGTGGCGTTCGATCGGGCACGCCTCAATCAACTGGCCGTTTCCGGTGCCGGCATTCAGGACGCCACGCTGACGACACTCTGGACCAACGGCTTCGGCGAGCTCCTGTCGGCACCGACCGTGACGACTAAGGCCGGGCAGGAAGCGATTGTCAGGAGCGGCGTGGAACTGACCTACCCAACTGAGTTTACAATAGGTGGGGCGAATCAGACGAATGCGGCCAACGCCTATGCGGCAGGTGCTCCATGTACAGTGGAACCAGGAGGTTTTCAGACGCGTGAGCTAGGCGGCACGCTGCAGGTGGTACCGGAGGTGAGCGCGAATGGCAAGCTCATCTATTTAACCCTCAACCCCATGTTCACCGAAGAACCCGTGTGGCACGATTACGGGCCGGCTGCGTGGAATCCAACCGGGCAGGACCGCGATGGCTCCATGAAGCAACCGTTCGTGCATGTGTATGGTGTCTCAACCAGCGTAGCCGTGCCGAGCGGCAAGCGGGTCTTGATCGGCGGCGGCATGCCGACCCGGGATTCCAAACGCGCGGTTTATCTATTTGTGACCGCCACCGTGGAGAACGAGCAGGGTGAGCCGTACCGTCCGTTGCCGGATGTCGGGGATCATCGTGACCAGCCTTACGACAAGTCCTTCACGCCACGCTTTGCGCTGCAGGACCGGTTGGGGCATGCCACTGGGCCGTATAAGATGGCGAATGGTGTGGCGCTCCGTAGCGGCGCCAACCGGGCGATCCTCACACGGGTGGAGACCGGCAAAAAAGCGCGGCCGGATGGTGAATTCTTTGTTAGGCGCTACACGGTTCCCCGGAGTGTTTGTGAGCATATAGAAGCGCTTTCCTTCGATGGCACGAATTCGACGAGAGGGGGTTCAACCCGTCAGGTTGAATGCACGCAAGCAGCCGCGACTCGCAACGGTGAGGCCTTCAAAAAAACCTTCCGCGACCTGGGTGTGGCTTGGCCGGACGGGTCGTCGCTCAGCTACTGGCCGGCATTCGACAAACTGTTCATTCGTAATACGCGCGAAAATTTGAGGACTCTTGAGCTCATCTTTGAGGAGTTCAATTGTTCTTTGCGCCAGATCGGGATTGAGGTGCAATTTGTGTCGTTTGACCGGGCGGCGATTGCCCGTCTGGCGGCGGCGGGAACGGGGTTCAACACGGCGGCGCTCACGGCGCTCTGGACCAATGGCTGCGGCGAGTTGCTGGCAGCCCCGATGGTTGTGACCAGGGCCGGGCAGGTGGGCATGGTCAAGGGCGTCACGGAGATCATCTACCCCACCTCATTTACCAGCGTCGGCGTGGGGCCGACCAATGTGTCCAGTTCCGCTTTGGCAGGTGGGCCACCTGCGGTCATGGGACCCGGCGGGTTTCAGACACGGGAAACAGGGCTGATTCTGCAGGTGGTGCCGGAGGTGAGTGCGGCGTGGCAGATGATTAACCTGACGTTCAATCCGCAGATGGTGGAAGAGCCGGTCTGGGAGAGCTACGGTCCTGCTGGTCGGGATCTGTCCGGCAAAGAGCGCCCCGCGCAGATCAGCCAGCCGATCTTCCACGTCTATTCAACATCCACAAGCGTGGGACTTGCCCATGGGCGACGGGTGCTGGTCGGCGGCGGTATGCCCAGCCGCGATGGCAAGCGGATGGTCTATCTGTTTGTCACGGCCACGCTTTTGGATGAGCCTGGCGAGGTTGGCGCCTCGCAGGACAATGAAGCGTTGTAATACGGAGGTCTTATGAAACGATTGATTGCTGCAATTCTGTTGGTATGCCTGGCTACGGTAGGTCGTGCACAGGAGGTTTCGATGCCGGATGACAAGGGGAAGACGACCGGGTCGAATACTCTGAAGGCCGGGGCGCTGCAGGGGCGCGACGCGCCGAAAGATGAACTGGTGATCCGGCGGTACCTCGTTTATTACCATGTGGTGGAGCGGGCTAGCAGCTTGACGAGTGAGAGAAATGCGGGTTGCACGAATGCCACCAGCCAGGGGAACGACACCCCCCCGTGCACGGACCTGAAGAAACTTTTCTGCATGCTCGGCGTTCCCTGGCCAAGCGGGTCTTATGTCTACTATCTGTCCACGATTGGCAGGCTGGAGGTTTGCAACACGCGTGAGAATCAGGTTCTGCTGGAGCGGTTGCTGGTGGAGATGAACGTGACGCCGCGGCAGGTCCAGATCGACATGCAGTTTGTGGCTTTCGATCTAACGAATATCAATCGCCTGGTCACGTCCGGGCCGGGGATCAATACCGCGTCACTCGTCTCGCTCTGGAGTAGCGGGCGCGGCGAACTGTTGGCGGCCCCCACGGTGGTGACCAAGTGCGGACAGGAGGCCTTGGTCAAAGGCGTGACGGAATTTGTATGTCCAGCCACGCTCGCCAATCCGGGTGCCGTGCCGACGAATTCGCCCGGTACCACGGCAGCTGGTAGTGGAGTGGTTGCGCCGGGGGATGTTCAGACACGCGAGGTCGGGGCGATATTGCAGGCGGTGCCGGAGGTGAGTGCGGAAGGGCAGTTGATTAACCTGACGTTCTGCCCGCAGCTGGTGGAAGATCCTGTCTGGGAGGGCTATGGCTCGGCGGGTCAGGATACGTCCGGTAAAGAGCACGCCACGCAGATGCGGCAACCGTCCTTTCATGTATATTCGACAGCCACCACCGTGTTGCTGGCCAGTGGGCGTCGGGTGCTGGTCGGCGGTGGCATGCCCAGCCGGGATGGCAAGCGGCTGGTCTATCTGTTTGTCACCGCGACGGTGCTGGATATCTACGGCGAGGCCATCAAATTTCGGGATGATCGGGAAGATGCCGTCCAGCCGGTGCGGTGACTGGATGACTGGGTGACCGGGTGACGCCGGCCCCACCCCGAACACGGAACACTGGCACCTGCGCCGTTGCCTACACCCCCAGCTTGGCGCGCGTGGGGTCCACACCCAGGCCGGTAATCTGCAGCCGCTTGAGGCGGCCGGTTTCGCCGCTGACTACCGTCACGGCGCGCCGCGGGAGCCCCAGTTGCTTGGCGAGAAACTCGACCAGTGCTTCATTGGCGCGACCGTCCACCGGTGGCGCCTGCAGGCGCAGGCGCAGCCACCCCTCCTCGACCCCCGCGACTTCCGTACGCGAGGCGCGCGGCGTGGCCTTCACGGTCAGTTGACAGCCATCGCGGGTGGCGACAATCCAGGCAGGCGCGGGCGGCATGGGGTGCATCCTTTAGGGCGCCTTTTACATGCTGGCGAAGAGGATGGGCAGCACGACCATGTTATAGAGCAGGTAGACCGATCCCATGTAGAGCAGCGGCGTGAGGTCGAGAAACCCGATGAGCAGGCGCTTGCGCGTGCCACCCAGCAACGTGTTGACCCCCTCGGTGCTGACCGCGGTCAGCAAGGGGTTTTGCAGCATGAGGGCCGCGAAGGAGGTCACCAGCAGGGCAAACATCAGTTGCCAGGCCATGAGCAGCGAGTCCGCTACGGAGAAAAGTGCTAGCCGCCCGAGCTGGATGAGATTGAAGGTGGCAGCGGTGGCAAGTGGCAGGGCGGGGTGTGCGACGGCCGCGGCCACGGGGGCGGTGAGCGGCGTACCGGCCTGGCTGATTTCGTAGGCCAACACAGCATGTACGGCCAGCAGCAGGACGAGCTGAGACCAGCGACGGAACATGGAGATCGGCAGCGCCGCGTAGAAGAAGGTTTGGGCGGCGCGGTCACGTCGCGGAATAGGCGTTAGGAGCTGCACCAGCACATACACCCCCCAGAAGCGGGCGATGAAGAAGAGGAAGTCCAGCACGCTGAAGAGGATCACGCCATACACATCGGGGGTGCGCGGCGCATAACGGAAGAACGTGCCTATGGTGATGGTCCAGGGCTCTTCCGGCATGAAATTGTTCGCGAGCACGGCACGGAAGGTGAGAAAGAAGACGATCAGCAGCAGGGCTAGTAGCCGTCCGGGTAAGGGGATGGCGGGGCGCAGGAAGCCCAGCACGCGGTCGGTGAAGCGTGTGGGCGCGGAGAGAAAGGGGTTGAAGTACAACTCCTTGTCCGGCTCTGACCACAAGCGTACCCAGAACAAGAGCAGGAACAGGTTGGTGGCTATGAGGAAGGTATCCATGGGGCGTGCCTCAAGCCTCGGTCTTTTCGGCCTCGGCTTTTTCGGCCTGGGCGGTTCGCGAGATCACCTGTCCTTCGGGGCCGAGCGCGGCGCGGGAGCTGCCGCAGGCGGCCAAGACCTGGTCGGTGGTGCGGAAATGGCACTTACAGGCGCGCATGAGCACGGTCGGGCCCTCCTTGCGCACCAGCACTTCGGCGGCGGCGCGTACCTGCTCGGAGGCCCCCTTGGGGATTGGCACGCCGAGCGTCTCGGACATGCGCTGGAGGCTGCGCAGGAACCCTTCGCGCGCCAGGATGGAGGCGGCTGCCACGGCAATGTCGGATTCGGCCTTGTGGTGCTGCTCGAGCTGGATCTCGCGCCCCTTCTTCTGCAGCGCGCGCTTGATCAGGTGTTCGGCGCCAAACTGGTCTGCCACGGCCCGCGGACAACCGGGGACGGTCTCGAGCAGGTTTTCGATGGCGCGGCCATGTCCCCAGGCCAGCAGGCGGTTGACATTGCGGATCTTGGCGTAGAGGCGGTTGTAGGCTTCCGGCCCGATGCTAATGAGCGCGAAGCGCTGGGGGCCGAGCAGCGCGCGTAGCTTGCTGCCGATTAAAAAGACCTGCTTGTCGCTCAACAATTTACAGTCCTTGACCCCCATGGCCTCCATCACGCGCGCTAGATCCGGATCTACATAGGCGGCGGAGACGACCAGTGGACCAAAGAAATCGCCCTTGCCGCTCTCATCGATGCCCATGTGTGAGGAGACTGAAGCGGGGTTGATAATCTTTTCGTAGCCGATGGTGGCGCGCCCCAGGACATTGGGCTCAAGGTAGAAGACCACAAAATCCTCGGCGCCTTTCCCCTGCACCAGGCACTTGCCGCTGGTGTAGAGGTTGACGCAACAGTCCTCGGCTTTGGCCGCCACAATGGTGTGGGGGACCGTGGCCGGCCGGTAATTCCCCCGCGCGAGCATCTCCTGCAACGCTTCCTGCTGTTTCGGGGTGAGCTTAAAGGTGAATGAGGTCTTTTTTTCCATAGCGCATCCGTAGCATCCGCCATCTGCGCGGCGGGTGCAAGAAATCTCTGCGAGGAGGGGAACGGAGGGGTGTAGGACAAAAAAGTGAGTTGGGGGGGGAGGGAAAGCGCAAAAAGGAGTTGCAGGGCAGGGTTCGATGCGTTATTCTGTTGTAAGAACTTTCTTACAGGAGTAATTAGCCATGGAACAATCAGATGTATTAGCGAA
>CAIOST010000214.1 GCA_903861045.1 uncultured bacterium
GCGTAGACGACAACGCGTGGGACTAAGAAAGCGACGAAGTGTGGCGTGGCATGGATAGGAGCAGCAGGCACTTCGTCCCACACTTCGTCGCACACTTTGTCGGCTCTTCCAGTTCCGTGACTTGAGCATGGCCCCGCTTCCCCTTCAATTAAAAATCCCCCCACAAACCCGGAAGCGCCACCACGGCAACCAACCATCTGGCCGGAAACGTCACCTGAACCCTGAACCCTGAACCCTCCGCTTGCAAAACCGGAGGTTTTGCAAGCGCCTCACACTATTTTGAATCGCACCCTGTTGGGGGCAAACGCACACTTGCAGGCCGCCGCCTGAACTGGTAGCGTGCGATATGTTTTTGCAGACATGACGCCCAGCCATGCGCCGGCCACCACGCCGGCCCCCCACACCCATGCCACCACCCAGCCATCCACTTCAGACCAACATCCGCCTCTGGGTCTATTCGCCAGGCACACCGGGCGTCTTCGGTGATGGCAAATACCAGTTGTTGCGCGCCGTGGAAAAGCATGGCTCTCTGCAGGCCGCCACCCGCGAGATCGGCATCAGCTACCGCAAGGCCTGGGCCGACCTGCATAAGGCCGAGCAGTGCCTCGGCATCCCCCTGCTCACCCGCACCCGCGGCGGCACCAAGGGCGGCCAGACCACCCTGACCCCCCACGCACTAGTGGTGCTCGCCGCCTACGACGACTTTCGCCGCACCGCCACCGCGCGCGTGCAGCAGGCTTTTACCCGTTTCCAAAAAAGGCTTACCCCGGACCAGCCGACTACGGCACCCTTCCCGGCCACGGCTGCACAGGTGCTCCCACGATGATCCCTTGGCCAAATATGCTCCTGATTGGCGCGGCCGGCCGCAACGTCGGCAAGACGGAGTTCGCCTGCGAACTCATCCGACGCCACGCCGCACAACACGCCGTCATCGGCGTCAAAATCACCGTCATCCGCGAACAGGGCGGCGCCTGCCCGCGCGGCGGCACAGGCTGCGGCGTCTGCTCTTCCCTCTCAGAGCCGTTCCGCCTGACGGAAGAGCACGAGGGCGTATCCGACAAGGACACCGCCCGCATGCGCCGCGCCGGCGCCCGCCGCGTCTTCTGGCTGCGCGTCCACCAGGCGGCCCTGACCGAGGGCGTGCGCGCGCTCCGGGAAGCGTGCGCCGACCACGTCCCCATCATCTGCGAATCCAACACCGCGCGCCTGGCCATCACCCCCGGCGTCTTCCTCGTGATCCGCGAAGCACACGTCGCCGCCATCAAGGATTCGTGCCGGCAGGTGCTCCACCTGGCAGACCGCCAGCTCCTCTTCACCGGCACCGGCTGGGATCTGCCGCCGGACGACTTCTGCTTTGCGGCCGGTCGCTGGTGGCCGCGCCTGGAAGCCACGGCCATCATCCTCGCCGGCGGCCGTAGCCGGCGCATGGGACAGGACAAAAGCCTCCTCCCCTTCGGTGGCCAACCGCTACTGGCCCACATCGCCGACCAGTTGCGCCCGCACTTCCGCCACCTGCTGGTCGGCGCCAACGACCCGCTGCGCTATGCGCTGGCTGGCGCGCCGGTCATCGCCGACCGCACCCCGGATCAGGGGCCGCTGATGGGGCTCGCCTCCTGCCTGGCAGCCGCCCCCACCGAAACCGCCTTTCTCACCGGTTGCGATATCCCGACCATGGAGATGGCCACCATCCGCGCCATGCTGGCCGCACTGCCAGACCATGACGCCGTCATCCCCGTTACCCCCGATGGCCGGCGCCACCCGCTCTTCGCCGCCTACCGCCGCACCCTCGTCCCAACCGCGCTGAACGTGCTGGCGGGCGGCCTGCGCCGCATGGAAGATCTGCTCCAGCGCGTCCGCGTCCACCCCTTCCCGCTGCCGGAAAGCCCGTGGTTCCAGAACCTGAACACGCCGGCCGAGTATGCCGCCGCCACCTGCCACACGCCACCCCCACCGGAGCTGCCATGATCCCCTTTGCCCTTGCCTATGAACGCATGCTCGGTGCCGCCCCCCTGCTGCCGGCGGAGCGCGTCCCCCTCGCCGAATCCGCCCACCGCATCCTGGCCGAAGACGTGTCAACGGATCTGGACATGCCCCCCTTTGACAAGTCTGCCATGGATGGCTATGCCTGCCGCCGCGCCGATCTCCCCCACCCCTTGAGCGTCGTGGCAACCATCCCGGCCGGTTGCCAGCCCACCATAACCATCCACGCCCAGCAGTGCGCCCGCATCATGACCGGCGCCCCCGTGCCACCGGGCGCCGATTGCGTTGTCATGCAGGAACAGACCGCGCCAGCAGGCCCGGAGCTCATCCGCTTTACCGGCCAGCATACACAGAACAACATCTGTCGGCGCGGCGAAGACCTGACTTGCGGCGACCTGGTACTGCGCCGCGGCACCCGCATCGGACCGGCCGCGATCGCCGTGCTGGCCTCGGTCGGCTGCACCACCCCCTTGGTGGCGCGTGCGCCGCGGGTCTTCGTCGCCGCCACCGGCAATGAGCTGGTCCCAGCCGACCGCCACCCCGGCGGCGCACAGATTCGCGACAGCAACAGCAGCCAGTTGTGCGCGCAGTTGCGCGCCCTCGGCGCTATCCCCCACCACGCCGGTATCATCCCCGACGCGCCAGACATCCTGCACGCCACCATCCAACAGGCCCGCCAGGAGCACGACCTGCTGCTCTTCTCCGGCGGCGTCTCCACCGGCGATTTCGACTTTGTACCGGCGGCGTTAACCCAGTGCGGATTTGAACTGCTCTTCGAGAGCGTGGCCATGCAACCCGGCAAGCCGATGATCTTCGGCCGCGCCGCCGATGGCGTCTGCTGCTGCGGCCTCCCCGGCAACCCGGTCTCCACCTACGTAGTCTTTGAACTGCTGCTGCGCCCCTTTTTGCTGCAGATGATGGGGCACACCTACCACCCCATCATCGTCACGGCCCGCCTGGCCGAACCGTTCCAGCGGCGCAAGACCGACCGCCAGACCACCATCCCCGTGCGGTTCCTGACCCCCGACACCGTGACCCCCGTGGCCTACCACGGCTCCGCCCACATTCATGCGCTCTGCGCCGCCGAGGCGCTGCTGACCATCCCAACAGGTGTTGCCGCCATCCCCCAAGGAGCCGCCGTAGATGTACGACTCCTCTAATCGCCGCATCCACTATCTGCGCCTATCCATCACGGATCGCTGCAACCTGCGCTGCACCTACTGCATGCCGGCCGAGGGCGCCATGATCGTGCCGCATGCCAGCCTCCTGACCTACGAGGAGATCGTGCAACTGGTGCAGGCCGGGATCGCACTGGGGATCGACAAGGTCCGCATCACCGGCGGCGAACCGCTGCTGCGACGTAACGTGGTGGACCTGGTGGCAGCGCTGGCCCGGCTGCCGGGGCTGCACGACCTCGCCATGACCACCAACGCCTGCCGCCTCCCCGACTTCGCCGTGCCGCTCAAGCAGGCCGGGTTGCACCGCCTCAACATCAGCCTCGACACGCTCGACCCCACACAGTTCGCCGCCATCACCCGCGGCGGCAACCTGCAGGAGGTGCTGGACGGCATCGCGGCAGCCATCGCCGCCGGCTTCCAGCCCATCAAACTAAACTGCGTGATCACTGCTTCGCCGGACGAACCCGATGCCCGGGCCGTGGCCGCCTTCGGCGCGGCCCGCGGCCTGCCCGTGCGCTTCATCCGGCGCATGAACACCGCGCAAGGGCGCTTCTGGCAGGTCATCGGCGGCGACGGCGGCCATTGCGCCACCTGCAACCGGCTGCGCGTTTCCAGCGATGGTCGCATCTTCCCCTGCCTGTTCAACAACACGTCCTATGCCGTGCGCGAACTCGGCGCCACGGCGGCCCTGCTGGCCGCCGTGCAAAACAAACCGACCGCCGGCACAGCCAGCGCCAACCGCTTTCATCACCTCGGAGGTTAGTTATGCCATCCCTTTCCCATCTCGATCGCCAGGAGCGCATCCACATGGTGGATGTGGGCACCAAGCCAACGTCCCACCGCGAGGCCGTGGCCTGCGGCCGCATCCGCCTGGCCCCCGCCACGCTCACCCTGCTGCGCGGCCACCGCCTGCGCAAGGGGAACGTGCTCGTGACCGCGGAGCTCGCCGGCATCCAGGCCGCCAAGCGCACCGCCGAGCTCATCCCCTTGTGCCATCAGGTCGCCCTCTCCCACGTGCGCGTCCGCTGCGAACTGATTCCCTCCGGCGTGGAGGTCTGCGCCGCCGCCACCTGCGCAGGCCAGACCGGCGTGGAGATGGAGGCCCTCACCGCCACCTCCGTCGCCCTGCTGACCATCTACGATATGTGCAAAGCCGTGGACAAAAAGATGGTCATCGGCCCGCTGCGCCTGGTGCGCAAGACCAAGACCCCCCTGACAGAAAAGGAGCAGCCATGAACGCCCACGTACGATCCGTCAACCGCAGCGACCATAAAGGCACTGTCAAGACACCTGCCACGGCCATCACCCTCACGCCCGCCGGCGTGGCAGGTGACGCGCACGCCGGTGCCTGGCACCGGCAGGTCAGCCTGCTCGCCGAGGAGGACGTACTGCGCTTCACCCAACGCACCGGCCGCGCGATCCAGCCCGGCGAGTTTGCCGAGAACATCACCACCGCCGGCCTGGCCTTGAACCAACTGCGCATCCCCGACCGCCTTACCATCGGCCCCTGCGAACTGGAGGTTACCCAGCTCGGCAAGGCCTGCCATGGCGAAGGGTGCGCCATCTTCCGCGAGGTCGGCCAATGCCTGATGCCCAAGGAGGGCATCTTCTGCAAGGTCATCACCCCCGGCCTCATCCGACCGGGCGACCCCATGCAATGGACCCCGCGGGAACTGCCGTGTCAGGTGGTGACGCTGAGCGACCGTGCCAGCCAGGGGATCTATCCGGACCAGAGCGGACCGGCCGTGGCCGACATATTGCGCGAGCATTTCGCCGGCGGCCCGTGGCGGGTCGCTATCCAGACCACCCTAATCCCCGATGACGCCACCCTGCTACGCGCCCAGATCGCACAAGCCCGCGCCGCCGGCTCGGCCTTGCTGGTGACCACCGGTGGCACCGGCCTCGGCCCCCGCGATATTACGCCGGATGTGCTGCGCCCCATGCTCGACCGGGAGATCCCGGGGATCATGGAGCAGATCCGCGTGACCTATGCCGCCCAGCACCCTGCCGCGGTCTTGAGCCGCTCCCTCGCCGGCCAAATCGGCGACATGCTGGTCTTCTGCCTCCCCGGCAGCCGCCGCGCCGTGCTCGAGTATATGACCGAAATTCGCAAGACTCTGGACCATGCCCTGCGCATGATCCGCGGCATGGACCAACACTAATCTTCACTTCCCGACAAGGGCTTTGCCCACCTGCTGCGCCAGCTCCGACAGGCGGAACGGTTTCGGCACAAACGCCAGCACCCCCAGGTTGAGGATCCCCTGGGCTTCGCCATTAATGCTGTAACCGGAGGATAACAAGGCGCGTATCTTGGGATTGATCTCGCGCAAGGCCAGGAACAGCTCCCGCCCGCCCATCTGGGGCATGACCATGTCCAGGATCACCAGGTCAATGGATTGCCACTCCTGGCGATAGCGCTGTAGCGCCTCTAGCGGATCGTGGCACGTCGTGACCTCATACCCTTTCTTACGCAGCATGGTGCAACCGAGCTCCAAAATAATGGTCTCATCGTCCACCATCAGGATCCGCCCGTGTCCGGCCTGCACCGCCGGCGCCGCCGCCTCGGGCACCACCGCCTCCCCGGCCGCCCCCTGAACCGGCAGATAAACATAAAACGAACTGCCATGCCCCGGCTCACTGCTAACACGGATCACGCCCCCATGGTTCTTCACGGTGCCGTATACCGACGCCAGCCCGAGCCCTGTCCCTTTCCCCACCGCCTTGGTGGTGAAGAAAGGCTCGAATAGTCGCTTCTGGATGGCCGCATCCATACCGATGCCCGTATCCGTGATGCAAATTCGCACATAGGGCCCCGGTGCCAGATCCTCCACCGGCTTGATTTCGCTAAAGGGGACGACCCGTGTGGCGAACATCAGTGTGCCGCCCTGCGGCATGGCATCGCGGGCATTCAGCGCCAGATTGAGGATGGCATTCTGCAGTTGCGCACTGTCGCCGAGCACGTTGGACGGCTGCGCCTCCAGGTGCTGCAGGATCTCGATGCGTTTGTCGATGCTGCGCTGTAAAATCTCGACCACCTCACCTATCACCTGGTGGACATCCGTGGGCACACTCACGTACTTCCCCTTGCGACTAAAGGCCAGCAGTTGCCGCGTGAGCTCGGTCGCCCGCATGGCGGCTTTGATGATGTTATCAGCATACCCCTTGAGCGTGGGATCCGCCAGATTCTCGACCAGTAAATCCGCAAACCCCACGATGCCGCCCAGTTGGTTGTTGAAATCGTGCGCCACGCCGCCCGCGAGCTGCCCGATGGCCCGCATCTTCTCCGACTGGCGCAGCGTCTCCTCCGCCCGCTTACGCTCCTCGATGAACCGCGCCTGCTGCACATTCTGATAGGCAATGGTGGAGAGCTGATTGGCCAGCGTGAAGAGCGCCTGCGCGATCAGGCCGAACTTCTCGCGCGACATGGCCGGCACTTCCAGAAAAGCCGCCACCGTGACCTCTTCATCGGCACCGATCTCCCGGGCATAAGTGCGCAATTTCTCCTCGGACTGCGTCTCATCCCGCACCTGCCCGATCAGCCAGTTGGCCAGATGCTTCCCACCTACCGTAATCCCGGCCCCCGCATCCCACAACCCGCCGCTCAGGCACGTCTGAATGGTGGGCCCCACCGCGGAGGCACGCCCCAGCATCGCATCGGAACGGAAGCAGTTTACGCGCCCCTTATCCGACTGGCGGATAACATCCCGACAGAGGCGACAGAAGTTACTGGGGGCCGTGATGGGCGTGCCATCCGGATGGGTAATGATGGAAGCCACACCCGTGGCACTGGCAAACTCGTCCTGCAAGCGCTGAATGTCTTCCAGCCGGAACAGATCCGTAAAGGCGACCCCCGCCACACTGTCGAGCGGCTGCGTCAACGCCACCAACCGTTGCTCCAGCGCAGCCTCCGCACGCTTCCGCTCGGTGATGTCTTGAAAGACCACCATGGCGGCCGTCACCGCCCCCTGCGCATCGCGAATAGGGGCCGCATTGGCCAAGACGGTGCGATCATCCTGTTCGGCACGCCTAATGATAAACTCCCGGCTGCTCGCCTCGCCATATCGGATGGCACGCGCCAGCGGCACGGCGTCCGTCGCCAACGGCGTGCCGTCGAGGTCCAGCAGTTGCCAACTGCCAACGTACTGGTTGATGTCCACGCCATTGACCAACTCTGCGTGGCTCCCGCCACGTATGAACAAACCGGCTTTATTGACATACCGGAGTCGGCCAGAGGGGGCTTCGGCAATGGCGATGCCGGCCTGACTCTGATCCATGGCTGCTTGGAGGATCGCCTGACTCTCCCGCAGGGACTCCTCCACTTGCCGGCGCGCCCAAGCCATGGCAAAACTATCTGCCATGCGCTCGAAATGCGCGATCAGCTCGGGGGTAAAACAGTTCATGCGGCGGTCATTAAATTGCAACAGGCCAAAAACCTGCTGCCCGTCGCGCAAGGGGATGAGCGCCACCGATTCATACCCCGCGGTATGGCAGTAGTTGCGCGTGCGTGCCATGCGCTCAGTCGGCGTGGTGGCGGCGAGTAGCGCGGAGGTGGAGTTGGTCCAGAAACTGCCTTGGGCGGTGAAGAATGGCTTGGCCGGATCGAAACGGCCACACAGGATGTTGCCGCACATGCATTCCAGGATCGGGTGGCCGGCGGCATCGCACAGCAGCTTGCCATCCGGCCCTACGGCGCAGAGCTGGTTCTCCTTCTGCACGAACTCCGGCGGGAACCCCCGGGTCTCGTAGTACGGGTAGTCGTCACCCGACCGTAAGCGGATCCCCACGGCCTCGCAGCCGGACCACCCTTGCAAGGCGGCCGTCAGGGTCTCAAGGCGCGCGCGCACATCACCCGGCGCACTGAGCAAAGCAATCAACTGCGCCGTATGCGCCCGCTCATCCTCCCGCAGCTTACGCTCGCGGATATCGCTCAGCACCATGTGCTGGACCGGTGTCCCCCCGGCTTTCGCCACCCGCGTCGCCGCCACATGCACCCAGCAGCGTATACCATCCGCCTGCTTCAGCCGGACTTCGCACGCCTGCGGCGCACCGCTCGCCACCAACCGCTTGCGCATCTGGTAGTAGAGATCCTGGTCCTCCTGATGAATAAAGCGCGTCAGCGGTTGCGAGACCAACTCCTCCTTGGGCACCCCCAAGAGCGTGGCGGCGGCCAGATTGACCTCCTGCAACGCCCCTGCTTCGCTCACCGTGCAATACGCCACCGGGGCCAGATCAAAGAGCTCGAAATAGTGCGCGCGCATCGTTACAAAGGCGGCCTGCGTGCGGCAGACCTCCTCGTTCTGCATCTCCAGTTCGATCTGGTGCACGCGCAACTCATGGATGAGGCGATGACACGCCTCCGGACCCAGTGTCTCCGGCCCGGCCATGGGTGCCTGCTTTTGCGCCCGTTCTTCCGCGCGACGCCGCAGCGCAGCAGGGTCGAACGCCTTATTTGACAATTCACTCATCGCATACCTCAGCCCCCATGGCAGATAGCGGCACGATCCCCGGCAAAAACCCGAGCTGTCGGTTCTCGCCGTTGCCGCATCCGCCGCTGCCATGCACGTCAATAAACCATACCCTAGATTTTTAGAACCATATCGCAAAGGTGCTGGCAGGGCAAGCCTGAAACGGCGGGTGCGATTGTAGTTAGTGGGGAAGCGAAAGTATCCGTTTCCACCACGAAGAGCACGAAGATCACGAAGTTGTCCTCTTTTGTTGGAAAAGCTGCAAGTACAGAGCCGGCAAGCATGGCCTATGATCCACGGACGGCACACGGCTCATGTCTTCCGCGTGAAGACACATGAAGGGCGTCGCGCGCACCGGATAACCACACAATTCCCCAACTTCTTCGTGGTCTTCGTGCTCTTCGTGGTGAATCTTTCCTTTCTTATTCCACTAACTTGAACCACACCCTAGCGGGTATCCCTCCCTTCCGCGCGCTCAACGCGGCGCCTGGCGACGCAGCGCTGTGGGCGGCTGACCGAGTGCGCGCTTGAAGGTCCGGTTGAAGTGCGCCAGATCCCGGAAGCCGCAGTCCAGCGCGATGGACAGCACTTTGTTGTCGGTGCTGCGCAACAATACCAGCGCAGCCTGCAGCCGCCGTTCGGTGAGATACCCGATCAGGGTTTTGCCGGTGTAGCGGTGGAAGGCGCGGCTGAGGTAGCTCGGATGAACGCCCGCGACTTGCGCCAGGCTACTGAGGGTCAGGTGCCCGGAGAAGTGCGCGTCAATATGCCGCCGCAGGCGCTCGAGCCAGGCCACGGATGGCGCACGATCGTCGATACCGGGTTGCACGCCGCTGCGCTGCGCCTGACGACAACACTCTATTAGCAGAATGCGGAAGCAGGCGCGCAGCACGTCGCCCGCGCCGGTCTGCCGGCTGATGGACTCCTGGTGCATACGTTCGAAGAGCGCCGTTACCGGGGCCGGGTCATCAAACACCAGGCGCACACGGCGGTTCAGTAGGTTTTGAAAGGTAGGATGCAGGGGGAGGATGTTGGGCAGCAGGTCGCGGAACTCCGGCGGCAGCGACGGCAGGGCGTGGCGGGTGAGATCCAGGTACAGGTTATAGATGTCCATGCCGGCCGCATCGGTAACGATGTCGTGCTGCTGCCCGTAGTGCGTGACTGCCAGCGAGCTGCCGTTCTCCTCGTAGACGTGATCGCCCATCATGTGGCGGCCGCGCCCGCGGACAATGTAGCTGAGCAGCACCACTGGAACGGCATGCGGCTGGTAGGCTCGATGGACGTAGCGCGGAAAATACTCCACGGCGATCCCGTCCTCGGCCAGCATGGGGCAGCGCAACAGCAGCGTATTAGCGTCTATCTTATGATGTTTTGGCAAGGTTTGCATGGCACAAGGTAAATATACGCAAAGGTTCTAGGCGTTGCACGCTGTATATTGCGCTCAACGAAAGGGGCAACAGATGCAAACCGTTAAGGCCAGCAACAATGAAACCCGGAGTATGGGCAAAAACGCGTTGAAATCAGCGGACCTGACGCCACGCGAGCGATTTCGGCGCGTGCTAGCGTTTGAGAAGCCCGAGGGCCGGCTGCCGATGGTCGAATGGGCGGCCTGGTGGGACAAAACCACGGACCGCTGGAAGACCGAGGGGCTCGCGGCCGAGCTCGATTGGGAGGGTACGCTCCGGCACTTCGGGCTGGATGTGCTGTTCTGCGTTGGCGCCTCCCCGCATAGCGCCGCCATCCAGAATCAGGCGGACTACGACCGCGTCAAGCCCGGTCTCTATTCCGAGGAGAATATTGCCGGCGGGGTGCGGCATGCCGCCAGTTTGCGCGAGCGGCACGAACGGGGCGAAGTGATCATCCGGATCTGGCTGGACGGGTTCTTCTGGTATCCCCGCAGACTGTTCGGCATCGAGAACCATCTCTTCGCATTCTATGATCAGCCAGAACTGATGCACCAGATCAACCGCGACCTCACGGAATTCAATATCAAGTACCTGAAAGCCGTTCTGGAAGTGCTGACACCGGACATGGTCGGCTTTGCCGAGGACATGTCTTACAACAACGGCCCCATGCTCTCGAAGGAGACCTTCAACGAGTTTCTCCTGCCGTACTATCGGCAGGTGATTCCGGTGGCCAAGGCGCGGGGTGTGCCGGTGCTGGTGGATACCGACGGCATGCTGGAGGAGATGATTCCCTGGCTGCTGGAAGCGGGGATGGACGGCATCTATCCGCTCGAACGGCAGTCCGGTGTGGATGTGGCCCGTATCCGGCAGAACTATCCGCGCCTGCTGATGATGGGCGGGTACGACAAGATGGTGATGGACAAGGGCGAGGCCGCCATGCGTGCCGAATTCGAGCGTCTGCAGCCGGTCATGCGCACGGGTGGCTTTATCCCCTCGGTCGATCACCAGACGCCGCCCGGCGTGAGCCTGGAGAACTATCGCACCTACATCCGGCTCTTTGGCGAGTATGCGGCCAAGGCCTGCGCGCGTGCCGGGTAGCGTGCGGTGCGGTTACAGCACTTTCAGGAAAGTGGCGCGGCCGTCGCCGGGGGCGTAGAAGTCCGCCAGCATTTCGGCCAGATGGTAGCCGGTGCGCTCGTAGAAGGCGCGGGTGCTGGCATATTGCGGCCGGCTGGAGGTCTCGGCATAGACGCGGGTGCCACCCATCGTGCGGATGCAGCGTTCGGTCTCGGTTTGCAGGATGCGCCCCATCCCCTGACCTTGTAGGTCGGGGTGTACGGCGATCCAGTAGAGGTCAAAGCTCGTGGCCGTACACGGGATCGGTCCGAAGCAGCTGTAGCCAACCAGGCGGCCATGCTGCTCGACCATTACAAACTCGTAGCCGGACGCGCCACCCTTGTGTAGGCGCTCCTGCGCCAACTCCTTGGCGATCAGCACTTCATCGTCATGGAAGAACCCGGTGGCCGCCACGAGCGCGGCAATGGCGTCCGGATCCTGCGCGGTGAGTTCGTAGCGGAAGGTGGTAGCAGGTGTCGCTGGGGCAGGTGTAGCGGTGGCAGGTGTGGGCGTGGCAGGGGCCGATGTACCGGCGGTCGTACGCGCGGCTGGGGTGGGGAATGGTGCGGGCTGGCTGGGGGCGACCTGGGGGCGGGTGTCAGCCACGATGCGCGCGACGGCCTGCTCGTACGAGATGCCGGCTTGCGTGAGCATGGCGGCAAAACCGGCGTCGGGCGAAATACAAGGGTTGGCGTTCACTTCCAGGATCCAGGGGTGCCCTTGGGCGTCCACGCGGAAGTCCACGCGAGCATAGCCGGCCAGCCCGAAGAGCGCCCAGCACTGGAGGGCCAGGCCGCCCATGGTGGCCAGGAGCGCGTCGTCACTGGCGTCGCAGGCGAAGCGGCGGTTGGTGTGCTGGTATTCGAAGGAGTCGGTGGCCCACTTGGCCTGGTACCCCACAATGTGCGGCTTATCCTTGGGAAAACTATCAAAGACGATCTCGGCCGGGGGGAGCAGTTGCGGGCCGGTGGGACCGGCCAGCAGGCCGAGGTTAAATTCGCGGCCATGGATGTACGCTTCCGCGAAACAGGCACCACCCATGCGCTGCGCAAAGGCGGGGAGTTGTTCGGCTACGTCTTGGGCCGACGTGTTGTTCAGGAGGCAGCCATCATCCATCCCGAGGGAGGCATGTTCCCAGAGCGATTTGACGAGCCAGGTGCGGGAGGCGTCCGGCGCTGTCGCTTGGCAGGATGGCGTGGCACTGACCCAGGCCGGGGTGGGGAGGGCGGCAGCGCGCAGTTTCTCCTTGGCGAGGAGCTTGTGGCTGGTCAGGTAGATGGCTTCGGCGGAACAGCCGGTATAGGGAATATGGCGGGCGTCGAGCAGGAACGGTGGCAGGTGGATGAGACGTCCGGCACCGGCGAGGCTTTCGACGAGGTTGAAGACGAGGTCCGGCGGGTGTTGCTGGAGTTGGCGGTCCAGCGCGGCCAGGTCGAGGGTACAGGGGATGGTTGACACACGGTGGCCGAGCGGTAGGAGCGCTTGGCGTACGGCGGCGACTTGTTGCAGGACATCCTGCTCGTCGGGTGCGGCGTCGGCGGATACGGCTTGGTGGAGAATGGTAATTTGCATGGAATGGGTTAAGCTAGAAATCGTGAAATGCTGTTTGGGCGACGGGGGCACCAGCGGCAGGATCGTTACGAATACAAATAATTAGCCACAAAAAGCACATATGCCACAAAACAACCGCTTTTGTGTCTTTTGTGCTTTTTGTGGCTGTTTTCCGCGTGGCGGAGTCTTCGCGGATGTTCGGCTGCAGGCATCAGCGGGGCAGTCGCCTACTCCGTGATGTAATCCGGATACTGGTAGGATTTGCCCTCGTAGTTCTGAAGTGTGATATCGTTGCCCTCACGGCCGGTGACGAAGTCCGGCATGACGGGGATCTTGCCGCCGCCGCCGGGGGCGTCAATCACGTAGGTCGGCACGGCGTAGCCCGTGGTGTGGCCGCGCAGGGCGCGGATGATCTCCACCCCCTTGGCGACCGGCGTACGGAAGTGGCCGGAACCGTTGATCGGATCGCACTGATAAATGTAGTACGGGCGCACGCGCATCTTGACCAGGCCGTGCATCAGGGACTTCATGGTCGTGGCGTTGTCGTTGATCCCCTTGAGCAGCACGGTCTGTGAGCCCAGCGGGATGCCCGCATCGGCGAGCATGTTGCAGGCGCGCTCCGTCTCGTAGCAGCACTCGTCCGGATGGGTGAAGTGTAGGCTCATCCAGAGTGGGTGGTACTTGCGGAGCATGCGCGCGAGCTGGGGGGTGATACGCTGGGGGAGCACCGCCGGCACCTTGGTGCCCATGCGGATGATCTCGATGTGCGGGATGGCCCGCAGGCTCGAGAGGATCCATTCCAACTTCTCATCGCTGAGCGTCAACGGATCGCCGCCAGAAATCAGTACGTCGCGGACCTGGGTGGCCTGCCGGATGTAGGCAAAGGCAGCCTCGAGTCGCTCCCGGGAGGGGGAGAGATCGCCCTGGCCGACCAAGCGGGAGCGCGTGCAGTAGCGGCAATAGGTGGAGCAGAAGTCGGTGGCCAGCAGTAGCACGCGGTCCGGATAGCGATGCACCAGCCCATGCACCGGGCTTTGGTGCTCCTCACCCAGCGGATCTTCCGCTTCCCCCGGACATTTCACCATCTCGTACACGGTTGGTATGACCGAGCGGCGGATGGGCTGTTCGGGATCGTGGGAGGAGACCAGCCCCATATAATGGGGGGTGATCGAGGCTGGAAGCAGTTCGCTATGCTGTGCCAGCGCTTGCTCCTCGTCCGGCGAGAGTGTGAGCATGTGCCGGAGTTGTTCCCGGGTACGGATGCGGTTGCGGAGCTGCCATTGCCAGTCGCTCCATTCCTGATCCGTGGCGGCGGGGAAGAACACCTTGCGGAAAGCCCGCGCCTTGGGGTTCATCCGCATGACGCGCGGCCGTGCGGGTGCTAGCGGCGGAGCATCGAACAGCGAGGGCGTAAAGTCCGTCGCTGCCGTTTTGTTGGAAAAGAATTTTCCAATAGTACTCGGAGGTTCGTCTTCCTGGTCACCCAGGCAGACGAACGACTCCTCAGGCAGGTGCTGCGAGGCAGCATTCACGTGATGTTCCCCTGTTGATAGGACGCGATTGCGGGCTGGGCGCTGCGTCTGAATGCGCCAACGGCCAAGCGCACGACATGGCGCCTGACCGCGTCCGTATGATCGACCGAGCGTCGTGTGCAACTGGACCTATGCTTGTCTGAGTTCATGCCATGTCGTGAGCGCCCCCCAAGAGCGCCTTATTCTGGGTCACGTTCCGCCGGACGGAAGCGTACACAGAAAAACCGACAACCTGCCCTTTCGTTAAAAACCTTAAATATACGTATGGCGGAACTAAGTCAAGTGGCTTTCTGTAAAAGAGCTCAAAAAACGTTTTTTACCGGCCGCCCCAGCCGAGTTTGCGGTCCAGGACCGAGTAGCCGTCATAGCCGGGAAGGTGGATGACTGGCACCGTGCGGGGGCTACGTTGCACCTCGATCTGTTCGCCCAGCGCGAGGGAGAAGTCGTCCTGCCCATCGATCGAAGCCACCAGCGGCGCCGAGCTTTTGGCGACGCGGATGGTTATGACCGTGGTGTCCGGCACGACCAGCGGACGCGAGGTCAAGGTGTGCGGGCAGATCACGGCCACGACCAGCGCGGCCGTTTCCGGCATGACGATCGGGCCACCGGCGGAGAGCGCGTAGGCGGTGCTGCCGGTGGGGGTGGAGACAATGATGCCATCGCAGATGTAAGTGGTGACGGCAACGCCGCCCAGGGAGAGTTCCAGCCAGACCGCCCGGCCGGAGGCGCCCCGGCTGACTACGAGGTCGTTGAGGGCATCCATGGTAACGAACTGCTCCCCGTTGTGGCGCAGGATCCGGCAGCTGAGGGCGGCCCGCTGGCTGATGGTGAAGCGGTCGTCGCGCAGACAGCGCATGGCTTCCTGAATGCGGGAGGCCTCAATGCTAGTTAGGTACCCCAAGTCGCCGAGGTTCAGCCCGATGAGGGGGATGCCGCTCCCTTGCAGGCGGTGGGCGGCGTTCAGCATGGTGCCGTCGCCGCCCAGCACCACCACGGCGTCAACCCGACCGGGGAAATCCTCGGTTTGGCACGCCATGCCGCCGCCTGCCTCTGCCACGGTTTTGGCACAAGCCAGCACCTCCATGCCCAGATCGCGGGCGTGCTGCATCAGGGCGTGGGCGGTGCCCGCGGCCGTGGGCTTGTCGTGGTTGACGATCAGACCGATGCGTTGCATGTAGGGGATTCCTTACGCCAATGAGCCAAAAACTCGACATTCCCTTCCGGGCCGAGCAGGGGGGAGGGGGTCACTGCCAGCCAGCGGAGTTTGACCACGGTTTCGCCAAAGGTTCGGATGGCCGTGACCACGGCCTCGCGCACCGCCGGATCGCGGACCACACCGCCGGGGGCTTGTGCGCGGCCGGCTTCAAACTGGGGCTTGATTAGGGTGACCAGTTCCGCGCCAGGGAGCAGGACCTCGGCCAGGGGGGGGAGGATCAGCTTCAAGGAGATGAAGGCCACATCCACCACGGCAAACTGGGGTCGGTAGGGGATATCCGCCGCGGTCAGGCGGCGCGCATTGAACCCTTCGATGACCGTCACGCGCGGATCCAGCCGGATCTTGCCGTGCAACTGGTCGCGGCCGACATCCAGCGCGACGACCCGCGCCGCGCCATGCTGCAGCAGGCAGTCGGTGAAGCCGCCCGTGGAAGCGCCCACATCGAGACAATCCAGGCCGGTGACCTGCAGCGGGAAGGTCTGGAAGGCCCCCTCCAGTTTCTCGCCCCCCCGGCTGACAAAGCGGGGCGGGGCATCCACGGTCAGGGCGATGTCGGGCGCATATTTGTGGCCGGCCTTGGTGGCGGGGTGGCCGGCGATGCGCACGACGCCCGCCAGAATCAGGCGCTGCGCCTGTTCCTTGCTCTCCGCCAATCCACGGGCTACGACCAGATTATCGAGACGATCTTTTGGCATACCGGCAACTCGTGGCGAAAGTGTGGCAGGTTACCGGGCGTACGACAAGCACCTAAACGGCGGAAGATTGGGGGGGTGGATGGTTGGAAGGCTGGGGAAGCATCCTTGGTTCGCTGACTGGCAGCTCGCAGCTAGAAGGTGGCAGGTGTTCCTGTTCTTGGTTCGTTGTGCTTCGTTCTGGGTTGCTGACGCCTTTGGGATGAAGGAAGGAACCGAAAGAAAGGGCAACCGCGAATGCACGCGAATGGCCGCGAATGGGAGGGTTTGCACCGCGTAGGGCGCGTCATCGGTCTTCGATCAGGCATCGGCTGGCGCTCCTGGTTGCGGAGCTGCGGGCATTGAAGTTTTATATTTGTTTTGCATTTCGTGCTTCGTCTTTCGGATTTCCACCGGGAAGGGGGCGCGTGTGCTGGCGCGCCCCGGTGGGCTTGCCCTGCGTATGCCCCATAAAACTTGACAGAGGCATGTACTAGGCGGAAACTCGAATGCCGAATCACGAATTTCGAAACAATTCTAAAATCCCAAGGATAGAAAATCATAAACCCGGATGCGCCAGCCGACGCCTGATCTGAGACGGGGGCCGCTGCTCTGTCGCGCTCGCGCAGTTGGTCGTAGGCTGCTGCCAGTAGCCCCGGCCCGCCCCCGGGCCGAGGGCGGATTGCTATCCTGGGCGGGCGGAACAATAATATGGAGCGCGGCAAGCGGACCCGTTTGCGGTGCTATCTTCGTCGCGATCCTTGGTATGATCGGTGTCCTGTATTGACGGTGGCTGCATGGGACTTGAATGCTTGACGTCGCTGATGTGCCGCCGTAACCTGACCATTTACGAAAGGCAACTTGGTGAATAGGCACGCACTACTTCTGCGGATGAATCCCAAACACTGGCCTCAATGGGCCAGTCAGTTATCGGCGGATCGCTACGCTATTGCCTGGTTTAAGGCTGGCCGGTGGCGGCACGAGGATATCCGAGCCAAACTGCCGGTGGTCGTGCTGGACACACATAGACTCGGTGTTATCGGATTGGAGAAACCACAACTGGCTTGGAATGTCGCTCAGCCCCGGACTTGGCAGATGCCCCCACGAAACTTCGGTCGGATGCCTGTAATCGCCAGAATCGTGTGGGGGCTTCAATCCAACGCGTGGAAATTCCTCTGGCTAATATGCTTAAAGTGGCCTGCATCGCAAACTTGAAACGAACCGCGCGTGAGACGGTCACATGGCTATCCGAAGAACAGTATCAGGCCTTCCTCAAGTTGCGTCTTGGTTCTTTTACTGATACACCGGAACCCGACAATTGCCTGCCGGACCTCGCGCCGCAAGACTGCGAGCCGGGAGACGCTAGCCACGCGCTGCCGCCAGACGCTTTCGTCACGGTCTTGACGGAACTTTCGGTACGCGCACAGAATACGTTATTTTATCTTGGTATCCGCGATATTCCGGCTTTCTTGGCGCTAACCAAATGGCAGATCCAAAATTGCCGAAACAGCGGCAGAATAACCACCGCCGAAATCATGCAGGCCCAAGCGAAACTTCGTTCGCCGCCAGAGCCCGCCGACAACATCGCACCAACAAACCCGCTTACCTACGAAAACGCGCCCCCGGAAGTATTTGACGCCATTCGCAGTCAACTCGGCGGACGAGCCAATGCCATGTTGGCGCGCAATGCGGTCGACAATTTGTCAGCATTTATGAAACTCACGAATGAGCGCCTGCTGAAGTTGCGATGGTGCGGCATGACGAACGCCAACTTGATACTAGCGTTGCAAACACGCCTCGCGGAATATGCACAGGCGCGGGCGCGCGAACCGAGCGAGTTTCGTCTGGAAATGTTGCTTTGGGCGCCCTGTCTGGTAGGCAAGTCGACCGAGGAAAAAGGACTCGCTCCAGCCGAGGGCGTCCATGTTGATCCCGAGAATCCAGCGCCTTGGCTGTTGAACTGGATTCGCGAACTGGCTCAAACGGACAAATACGCGCGTGTATTTATGTTGCGCATGGGGATGCTGGGCTCTGCACCGGCAACTCTGGAATCCATTGGTCAACGCCTTCTTGGTAGAATTACAGGCCTGGAAAGATGCCGGCGTGTGGCTCCGGGACGACCGAATGGTGTGCAATCTAAGCCGGGTTGATGTGCCGCCGTACCCTGACCATTCCGACAGGGAACTTGGAGAATAGGCACGCAAAATTAAAAACAGGGATACCATTTTACGAGATTGGTAACCACTCAGGGTTCAGGGTTCGGGGTTCAGGGAATACCTGGCGATTCGCTCTTCTTTGTTCGACCAGATAGCCACACCCCAAACGCGCGACCGCTCTGACGGTGAAATCCGGCCTGAACCCCGAACCCTGAACCCTTCCATCCTGAGTAGTTACCGGGATTGTTGCGTGACAAGTGGCCGAAGCAATGTGCGCCCCTTATGTCGTCATATCAACTCGCTGGGTGGTAGCGTCAGATTCTGGTTTGCCAGCTTTTTGGGTTGCGGCTGGCATGAAACACGGCAAGCACAACGATGCGACCGTCCTCGATTAAGAAAAAAACCTCATACGGGAAACGGTGAGTTAATGCGCGGCGAACCGTGCGATGCACGAGAGGGTATTGCATCGGTGTCTGGGCCAGTGAATGAAAGACCACGTCCAAACAACTCAGAAAATCAGAACCAAGTCCAGGGACGCGCGCCTCATACCAGTCAAAGGCTTCCGCCATCTCCGCTTCGGCGGCTGGGCGTATGAATAGAAGCCGTGTCATTTCCGGCTCCGGATACGTTCACGGACCTCTCCCCACGGCGCGCCCGCTTCCGGATGCAAGTGGTATGCATCCAACCGGCGATCTAGTTCGGCTTTCTGGCTTTCGCTCAAAGCGA
>CAIOST010000215.1 GCA_903861045.1 uncultured bacterium
CGGCCAACGACGGCACCAAGTCCCAGACCGATCGCGACGCCCTGCAGACGGAATTCACCCAAATGCAGGCGGAAATCACACGCATCACCTCCAATGATGAGGCGGCGGCCAACTACAACGGTTCGGCGCTGTTTCAGGGTGAAACGGTGAGTCTGCAGGTTGGTCCCAATCAGTCCCAAACGTTTGATTTGTCGACAATTGATCTGCAAAGCTCGAGTACGGAGGCGATGGGTACGACGGGCGCGGGCACCGCGGCTTGGGGCGCCGTTATCACGGCCGGAACCGCAGCGAGCGTCATTATCTCTACCGCAACGGATGCGGCGGCTGCCGTGGGCACCGTGAATGCCGCGGTGGACTTCATCAGCGGCAAGCGCGCCACGCTCGGTGCGCAGAGCGCCCGCATGAAACACACCCTCGCCGGTCTGCGCACCTACGAGGACAACATCCGTGGCGCGGAAAGCCAGATCCGCGATGTGGACATGGCCAAGGAAGCCACGGACTTCTCCAAGTACCAGATCCTGACGCAGGTGGGTACGGCGATGCTGGCGCAGGCGAACTCGCTCCCCCAGAGCGTGATGAAGCTGATCCAGTAAGCAGCCCCGCGGAACAGGTCCCGGCCGGCCACCCCCCGGCCGGGACCCCCGCCTCAAGCGCCCGCGCTCCTGACCCAACACGCACTCTTCTTTGCCACGAGGTGCCACCATGCCAGCCGAAACACCCTTCCGCATCTTCGAATCCGTAGAACTCTTCACGATCTTCAGCCTCGAACGCTCCGAAACCGGCTTGGATATCCTGATCCGGGATGCGCGTCGCGCCGCGCACGCCCTGTCCAACGGCGAGACCGCCATAGGACTACAGACGCTGCAAGCCCTGATCGAGCGCCTCTACGACTTCCGCCACTACATCCGCGATGTCTGCGCCATCTTCGCCCTCTCCCCCGCCCAGGTGGGGGACGCCAAGGGCAGCCTGTTGAACAACGCCGATCATTTTCGCCGCACGCTCTATGCCCTGAGCGATGCGTTGGAAGCTCATGATACGGATAAATTGGCCCAGTTGCTCAATACGAACCTCCCCGACACCCTCCTGCGCTTCCGCGAACTCATGCCACAACTGCGCACCCACATCATCCCTAATGTCCCGGATGCCGCCTGATGCCACACCCGCCGCGATAACCACTACCAGCCAAACCTAGCCACCACAAAAGGAGACCTATGAGCAAGATCGGCACATACCTGCAGAACCAGGTCATGACCGCCAGCCCGGCGGAATTGATCCTACTATTGTTCGATGAAGGGCTGCGCTCCTTAAAGAAAGCCCAGACGGCCTTTGCCATCGAAACACCGGAACGGTTCCAAATCATCAACAAGCACCTGCTGCATGCCCAAGATGTGATCATGGAACTCTCCGTGTCGCTTGACTTGGAGAAGGGCGGCGAAGTCGCGGCCAACCTGCATCGGCTCTATGATTTCATGATCCGCCACCTCGGCCACGCCAATAGTGAAAAACTCATCCAACCGGTCATCGAAGTCCACCATCTGCTCGCGACGCTGCGCAATGCCTGGCAACAAATAACGGAAATACACCTAGCCAGCGAAGGGGGTGGCACCCGTCCCGTGGCCGCCAGTCAGCGGATTCTCGCGGCCGGCTAGGCCAACGCCACCCACACCATCATGAACCACGGCACCTACACCACACCGGATGCGTGCGAAACGCAACACACCTTCCGGACACTCGCCAGCCAACTCGACGAAGCTGTCGCACAGGCGAACACCGCGCGCATCCAGCAGCTGATGTGCTCGCGGCGTCAACTGGCGCACACGCTCGGCGCGACGAACCGCCCCGCCCAAATTACGACCGCGCAACGTGAAGAGCTCATCCGCGAAACACACCGCTGGCTGGCCACGCTGCAAGCCCATCAGCAACGGATCTCCGCCGAAATTGCACGCCTGCATACCCGGCGCAACTCCCAGCGCACCATCTCTCGCGCCTACCGCCCCGCCTTGCCCACCACGCACGGTCTGCGCCAGCGCGGCTAGCCCCCGATTAGCGTCCGTGCGCCTGCGCCCCCTCCGTGGCATCGGCCTTGCTAGCGATGTTACGGTGTTATGGCACACCTTGAAGAAAACGCCGCGGCCACCCCGTCCCCCCCCCCCAAGCCCTACCTAAAAAAATGGGGAGGCGTGAAACGTGCCCACCCCGCGCGCGCGCTGGCCGCCCTACTGCTGCTGCTCGCCGGTGGCTGCGTTTTGCAGCGCGGTGACGATTTTGGCTCCTGGACCGGCCGCGCCGAGCCAACAACGCTGGTTCGCATTACCAAGGACCAGGAGACCCAACCACTGGCCACGGCCGATCGCTGCCTGTTGCTGCCAATTACCGGCGACCTGCCCGAAAACCAGGCGCGCAGGCTACAACAAGACTTCTTTCGCGAAGCGTGCAACTACCTACCCGCCAATATAATAGAACTGAAGGACGAAGCCCATCCGGCCGGCTATGCCACCCGTAACAACCTCTATCCGGATGGCCTCACCTTGGACGTTCGCGAAGCCTGCCGTCTAGGAGCCCTACTGGGCGTCACCCATGTCATCGCCGTATATGTCCGCGAATACCGTCCCTACCACCCGCAGGTGCTTACCTTGCGCCTCTCCTTCATTGATGTCCGTGCGCAACGCCTGCGCGTAAACATGGAAGCAGCCTTTGACGCGACCCAGCAACAACTGATGACCACCTTGGCGGACTATCTGCAGCAACGCCGCGCCCGGAAGAACGACACCACCAACCTCGACGTGATGCTCCGCTCCCCCGCAGAATACGCAGCCTTTGCCGCCAGTTTCTGCTGCAAGAGCCTAGCCCAAACCCTACCCCAACCCGCCGCCGCCGGCGCTGGCACCTGATCTCCCGAACTACCGGAAAGTGAGCCACACCCATGCATATTGACACCCTCTCCAGCAGCACCGGCGCGGAAGCCACTAAAAAAAGCATCGCCATCAGCACCCGCTCACGGCCTGTCGCAGGATACGACCAGCCGCCGACGGCCGACCAGGTGGACATGTCCATGATCAGCCGTATCATGGCCCGCAACCTACGGGAACTGGCCGACATCGACCAGGTGCGCCCGGAAAAGATTGCCTCCTTCCAGGCCCTCCCCCGCCAGACCGCCCGATTCGACGACCAGTCCATTGACCGGATCTTCCGTGCCATGCAAGGGGCTTAAACCGCCCACACCGCACGCCCACCCGCTTGTCAGCCGCGCGGCATACGGGTTGCTATTATAGAAAACTGGATCAGGCGAAAACCAAAGGCAGCCGTAGCGCTTCGCGCTGATAGCCGAAAAGGAGCATGACATGGAACGGGCATTATGGTCAGCCGTGACGGGAATGAAGGCCCAGGAACTCTCCCTGGACACCATTGCCAACAACATGGCCAATATCAACACCACGGGCTTTAAAAAGAGTCAGATCAGTTTTCAGGACATGTTGTATTCGACCCTGGCCTCGCCGGGTGCCGAGAGCGGCGAAGGCTCCCTCCCCACCGGCATTCAGATCGGCCATGGCACACGTGTCTCCGGCATCTCCAAACAATTTTCCCAAGGAAGCATGGTCGAGACC
>CAIOST010000216.1 GCA_903861045.1 uncultured bacterium
AATCCAAACGATGTCAGCGATACAGGGTTATGCGCCACACCCGGCTTAGTTTTCAGCAAGCGTGTCGATGGAAATGAATTTGCTATCGGGTGTTTTATGGGGCACGCGCAGGGCTTGCCCTCCGGTGCGCAGAGATCCGAGACAGAAGTGGCTGAGCAATAGAGCGATAGCGCGAGGATGGCCGGCACGGCTGCCCCTCGCGCTATCCTTTTTTGTTCGCCTTTTGTGCCTGCTGCGGAATTCTTAGCTCCGGCGGCACAAGGCCGCCGGGGGCCGCGGGAGACGCCGACAGGAGTCTTTTATCGCGAAGTCGCAACGTAGGCCGGAACTCCGTTTCCGGCCATTCGCACGACTGCCGGCTGCGGCCGGATATGGAAATCCGGCCTACGGGGAGGGCGGCACCAGGGATCTCCCTGGCTCATATCACTGCGCGGGTGGCGGCGCGAGTTGCTGCAGGTGCTGCCGCGCGTACGTGCCTTCGGCGCCGGCGGCCGGGCTCCTGGCCAGATACTGGTTGTAGCTCGCCACGGCCTCCGCCTTCCGGTTCAGCCCCTCATACGCGACGCCCTTGAAGAAGGCGATGCGCGCGTCGGAGGAGCCCCGGCTCTCCAGCTTGTTCAGGTGCTGCAGCGCGCTCGCGTAGTCCTTCTGCTGCAGGGCGCATTGGACCAGCATGCTCTCAGCACGCAGGGCGGACGCGGTTTGCAATGCGGCTGTGGCCGCCTGCCGGGCGGGCGCCAGCTGGCCGGATGCGGCCAGCGCCTCGGCCATGATCAGGAGCCCGGCCGCATCGTTGGGCAGCAGGGTGAGCCCCTGCCGGACGGTCTGGAGCGCGGCGGCGCTCTGCTTGCCCGCTAGCTGGCTCTCCGCCCGGGCAAAGGCGTGGATCGCCGTCTTGCTTGCGCGCAGACTGGCCATGGCCGCGCCATAACCCGTGGCGCCGTCTTCCCCTTGTGTGCCGGCATAGTGGGATTGCACGCGGGCGGTGGCGCTCGCGAGCCGTTCCGTGCTCATGGGGTGGGTGGCAAACATCTGCTCCAGGAGCGAAGGGTTCTCGTGGCCGAGGCGGACCAGCAGCTTCATGAGTCCGATCATCCCCCGGGGGTTGTACCCGGCGCGCACCATGTAGTCCATCCCCCCCTGGTCCGCCTGCCGTTCCTGCTCGCGGCTGTAGCGGGCCAGCATGGCCTTGCCGCCCACCTGGCCGGCCAGCGTGGCGATCTCGGTCCAGGAGCTCTCCCTGGCTTGCAGGTAAGACCCGGTGCCGCTGATCACCATCTCCAGGACGCTTCCCTTGCTCATGGCGGAGGCCGTGTGGCCGCAGTTGACATGCGCGATCTCATGCCCGAGCACCGCGGCGAGTTGCGCTTCATTCTCCAGCTCGAGCAGCATGCCGCGCGTGATGGCAATCGAGCCGTCCGGGAAGGCGTAGGCGTTGACGTAGGTGGCGTTGACGACTTGGAACGAGAACGGCATGTTCGCGTAGACCATGTCCGCCGGTTTCAGCGTGGCGAGCAGCCGCTGCCCCACCCGCTGCACGTAGGTGTTCAGCGACCGGTCGGCCAGCACCCCGTAGTCGGCCGCGAACTGCTCCGGCACCGCCTGCTTCGACAGGGATAGCAGGGAGTCCTGGCTGACAATGTTGAATTGACGCTCCCCCGTGATGGGGTTGGTCACGCAACCGAGGAGACCGAGGAGCAGCAGTGCGACAAGAGCGGGGACGGGCTTGATCGGCATGGGAGCGTTCCTTTCCGGCGTTTCCTGCGGGGTGCCGGCTATTCCACGGCAAGGCACCCCACGAAGGGCTGGATGGATGCCCAGCGGGGCGCAGTCGTTCATGGGAATCTCCGGTTCCGGTGGATACGATAGGACGGACACCCGTGGGAAACAAGCGCGGAGTTGTTGACGGGGTGGGGATGCACCCGGTGGGGGTGCACTTGACGCTTCGGCCGGCTTTTGCCATGCTCCGCCTCCTGCCATCGCTGCGCCAGACCGGTTTCGGCATGTTCTTGGCCCGTGCGGGCCGGGGCCGACCGAGGGGCGAAAGGCGCTTTCTGAACCCTCGCGATGCCTGCCGCCGACATCCTCCTGGCATCCGCCGCGCGCCAGCGCATGACGGTGCTGGCCCTTTCCGCAGCCTGTTTTGCGGTCTCCAACAGCGCGTTTGACATGATCGCGCCGTTGTGGGCCACCGCCGACCTCGGCTACAGCGCGGCCGACTGGGCCCATTTGCGCGCCCTGCGTTTCACCGGAACCTTCGCGGGGATTCTGGTGCTGGGAATCGTCGCCGAGCGGGTCGGCTCGCGGCGCATGGCGGCCCTGTCCCTCGCCCTCGGCGGGTGCGCGATGTCGTCGATGGCCCTCGGCAAGGCCTGGCTCATAACCTTTTGCATGCCGCTGTTTGGCGCGCTGGTCAGCACCACCTTTGTCAACTTCAATGCGCTGACCCAGCAGGTCACGGCCCGCCGGCAGGGGCTGGCCAACGGCATCTATCGGGGGATTGGCGCGGGCATGGCCATCATTGCGCCGGTCCTGGCGACCGCCCTGGCCCAGCACTGGGGGGCCTGGTCGCCGGTGCTCCAGTGCGCGGCCCTCCTGACCGCGCTCGGCGGCCTGGCGATCCTCTTCTACCCGGAGCCCGGGGGCGGGGATCGGCGCAGCTTGCGACTGGTCGTGCAAGGCTTTCTGGCGACGGCCCGCAAGCGCGCGCTCTGGCACCTCACGCTGGTCGATCAGGCCATGGCCTTCACCCAGGGGGCCATGGCCGCCTTCGCGTCCCTGCGCCTGACCCGCGAGCTGGGCGTGTCCGAGACGCACTTTGGCCTGGTCTGCGCGGCCGGTGCCGGGCTTGGGCTGGTCGCCATCCTGGCGGCCGGCGTGCTTTTTCAGCGACTGCCGTTACGCTGGGGGATGTTCGTCTCGTGGCTGGGAAGTGCCATCGGTTCCCTGGTCCTGGGGGTGAGTGATTCGGTCCCCCTGGGCATCGCGGCCGTGCTGCTGGTGGCGACGTGCTGGCCCATCACGACCGTGCCGGGATCGATGTGGATCGGCCTGTGCGGGGGCGCCAGCGCGACCGCCTTCACCCTGCACAAGATCATCCAGTCCGGCGTGGCGGTGGTCTCCATGCTGCTGCTGGGCTGGCTGCAGCCCCGCTTCGGCATGCAGCCGCTGCTGCTGGCTGGCGGAATTCTGGGGCTCCCCCTCGCGGCGTACATGCTGTGGGGCATGCGCGACCCGCGCGAGGAGGCGGAGCGATGCTAACCGCCTGTACGTCCAATAGCCTGCCAGCTAAGGGGCACCTGGGGTCGTGTCAAAACATTTGATTCCGCTGAAAAAGTCGCTGGCAGGCGCGCGCGGGCGGCCAGCCGGCCGCAGGGGCGGTGCACAGGGGCCGAAATATTTGCGGGGCGGCGATTGTTAATTTGATGGGGTGTCGCGTCGCGGTCGCTGAATGCCTTGATCTGGTGCCTTGCAGCGTCATTTACCATAATAATACGGTCTAAATGGCCTGTTAGGCGGGCCTGCGAGCCAGCCAGCAACGACGGTTGGCCCAACGACGACGGTTGGTCCGGTACAAGCCCAAGCCGTCTAAGGCCACGCGAAAGTTCTAACGCCGGCGTTTGCAGAGCGCGCGCGTTCCCAGCGACTTTTTCAGGCGAACAGGGGGTGCATGGAGGATAGGGGGGACATGGCTGGCTCCTTACTGACTTTTCAGGACCCGAAATGGGGCTCTGGTTAGGGGAAAGTATCCAGCGGAAGTGAGATGGGGGCAAGGGGGGGGGGTAGTTTGCTGGAAAGCGCAGAAACATTTGGGAAATCAGAAATCTAAGAAATCCGGTTAGCCTCTTCCAGAGCCCCGGAAAAAGCCCCGGAGCCTGTTTTTGGACTTATTGATGGGGCGTTTGAAGCTTTGCAACTTGTTTATAATGAATATGTTAGGTATGGCACCCCCGGCGTGACTCGAACACGCGACCGGCGGATTAGAAATCCGTAGAAAACTGCAATATATGGGCCTGTTTTGAGAATCTGTGTATTTTCTGTTGTAAAAGCTGTCACCGACCTGTTAAATTAAAGCCCTGAACCGCAAGGGAGCGCCACAATGAAAACACGCATAGGAAAACGCCGGACGGGAAGCCTGATCTTGCACGGGGCAGGATATGCCTGCGTTTGGATGGTCAACGGCAAGCGCATGTTCAAAGCCCTGAAGGATAAAGAGGGGCACCCCATTACAAAACTGAAAGCCGCCGAAAGCGCCCGCGATGAACTCATGGCGATATTCCGCGCAACCGGTGAAAAGGAAGCGCTCGAAAACATCGCCGCCAAGCTGCAAACCGCCACGGCCGAAGTTGCCCGCTTGGAAGATGAAGCCACCCCCGCCCTGTCTATGCTTGCCGCATGGGAAGCGTACCGGACCGCCCCTAGCCGACCGGATAGCGGGCCGCGCACCTTGGCCGGGTATGAAAGCCAGTGGAATCGTTTTGCTGACTGGATGAAGGACGCGCACCCCGACAAGCCCGCCTTGCGTGACGTTTCACGGGAGATCGCCGGGGTATATGCCGCCGACCTTGCCAAGAACTTCGGGGGCGCCACCTACAACAAGCATATTGCCCTGCTGTCGCTGGTCTTTCGCACGCTGGCAGAGAACCCCGACGCCCGGTTGACGGCTGACCCGTTCGCCAAGGTATCACGCAAGCGGGCCGTGGCGAACTCCCGCCGGGAATTGACGCTCGAAGAACTCGCAAGGGTATGCGCTGCCATCACCGGCGAAATGCGGGCCTTGTTCGCCATCGGGTTATATACCGGGCTGCGCCTGGGTGACGCCGCAACCCTACGCTGGCAGGAAACCGACCTTGCACGCGGTATCATCATGCGCATTCCCAACAAGACCGCCCGCCGGAACCCGAAACCCGTAACCGTGCCGTTGCACCCCTCGCTTGCCGCCATGCTTGCCACCACGCCAGAAAAGAAGCGCCGGGGGTATGTACTGCCTGAAACCGCCGACCTGTACCAGCGGGACGCCGCCGCGCTATCGAAACGGATTCAAGACCTTTTCGAGCACAACGGGATAAAGACCGAAGCCGAAGGGACCGGCTTTGTCCGCGCTAAGAACGAAGACGGCCAAGAAAAATGGGAGCATACCGGCAAGCGGGCCGTTGTCGAGGTGGGCTTCCATAGCCTGCGCCATTCGTTTGTCAGTCTATGCCGGGCAAGTGGCGCGCCGCTGGCAGTGGTTGAAAGCCTTGTCGGGCATTCCAGCCCGGCAATGACAAGGCACTATACGCACACCGGGGAAGCCGCCGCGCGTGTCAGTGTAGAGGCGCTGCCGTACATTCTAGGCGATGCAAAAGAACTCCCTGCCCTGTCCGCCCCCGCCGACGTAACCGCCGCCACGGGGCACCGGGAGCCCTTGCCGGGCTGGGCGCTCGAAGCTATCGGCCGCGCGCTGCTGGCGCTGGACAATGGCGATACGGAAACCGTTCGCACGGAACTGGCGGTGCTGCTGTGATTCACAAACTAACATTGCGCATTGAAGGCCGCGAACCGGTGGCTGTCGCGGGGCAATGCGTGTGCCACACCGAAGGCCGCCTGCGGATTGTCGAGTTGTTAGATCGCGGCCATGAGATGTTCTACCGGTTCGTGCAACTGGTTGACGACAAAAAATCCCCCTTGCCAAGTACACTGATCATGACAAACGAAGCTACAGTTGTGGCGGCCTACTGTAGGCAAATCACCTATGTCAAGCCAACCGGGGGGCGTGTATTTGAGTTCAATCAGCGCCTCACTGACCCATTGACCGGGAAGAGAATGAAACCGTGGTGGCTTGTCGAGATACCGTGTCACGTCACAAATTTTGTGGCTCGCGGGGCAACACCGGCAGATTACACGAGCAAGGTTGATCCTAGCTTGAAATCGAAAAAGAACGCCGCGAACGCCAGACAGAAGCGGAAGATTAAGCACGCGGGGGACCGCGCAAAGATACGGGCGGCATATAGCATCCTAACGACTGAGTTTAACTATTCCCAAAACTGCGCTTGCGATGAACTCGCAGGCCAAGCGCAAAACGGGCGCGCGCGTAAGACTAAACTTTCGATGCGGTACAACGCGGACCCGAACAAAAAGATTTCAAGGGACGACATCCGCCGCATCGTGACCACAACAGACTGATTTTGTGCGAAGCGAACCGAAGCGGAATCTTCGGGGACGATTGAAAAGGGCCGTATTCCTTTGGGAATGCGGTCTTTTTTTGTGCGAAGCGGAAAGCATCGCGCGTCAAGTTGTTACGTTAGGGCCACGACAAGCCACCCGGCGCAACGAGGCAACTAATGACCGACACCAACCGCGAACTACTGAAACTGATTGAACGCGACCCCGCGACAACCCCGACCGAACGCAAGGCCTTACATTGCCTGCACCGGGGGGACTTGGCCGCGTACATAACCGCCGCCCCCGACCGCGTTCTAAAGCGTGCCGAGGCCGCCGCCCGGTTTAGCTGCGGGCTGCGTTCGATTGACCGCTGGTCAAAGATTGGCCTTCTGCCACGGGTAAGGCTGCCGGGTTTCTCCCGCGCCACCGGATACCGCGAAAGCGATATTTCCCGCCTGATCGCCGGCAACCCCGCCAAGTAAGGAACGACGCCATGTCAAATCACACCGCCACCACCACCGGCAACCCCGAAATGGACTTTTCAACCGTCCTGGAGGCGAAAAACGCGGCCGAAGATGACCCCGCTGCGTTTGACCCGGCGCAGCTCGAAGCGGATTCAGAACGCAGCCGCTTCTGCGCAAAGCTGGATCGAGTGCGGGCCGTCGCAAAGAATGGATCCTTGGAGGCTTGCCATGAGCTTCTGAGAGTCTCGTTTCCATCAACTGCCGAGGCCAACCCTGGCACCACCCCGGCCGCGCTGGTATATGCGCGCGACTTGCTGACCTGCGAACCGCCGCCACCTGATTACGTCATGGCTGGCCTTTTTGAGCTTGGCGACCGCGTGCTGTTGGTGGCGCCTTCCAAGTGCCGCAAGAGTTTCTTCGCGCTCCAGTTATCGGCATGCGTGGCGGCGGGCAGGCCCTTCCTTGGCCTGGATGTGCCGACGCCCCGGCGTGTTCTTTTGGTCTCGCTAGAAAATCGCGCGGCATGGGAACAACGGAGATTGAGGGGTATCTGTCACGCTGGCAGTATTACACCGGCCAACCTTGGCGACCCCTGCCGCTTGGCCATCCTATTCTGCCGGGGTAAATCTCTTTCCGTGGCAGAGATCGGCACCGCCGCCGCCGCCTTCCGGGCTGACTTGGTTGTAGTTGACCCGATGTATGCCCTTGCAGATGCCGGGGATGAAATGGACCAGCAAGCACGCCGGGAAATGCTTCAGGCCGTTGCGCGAATCGCCGCCGCTGGGCCTGCCGTGATTCTGGTTGCCCACGATCCGAAGGGCCAAGCCGGGGACCGGGACACCCGGGACCGTGGAAGCGGTTCTAACTTGGTCAACCGGGCCGTGGATGCCACGCTTGCCCTAACGCCCTATGGTGACGCCCGCGACCCGGAAGCCGATTCCGTAGTCGTCCTGAGCGTCCTAGCGCGCAACGCTCCGCTCCTTCCGGATGTTTGTATCAGGTTCACCGAAGGGGCTTTCATACTGGACCCCGGCCGCGCCCCTGTTAAGGCCACTAGCCGCAACCGCACACAAGCCGCAACCCCCGCCCGCGACTTTGACGCGTTACGCGACAGGGCCACCGCCCTTGTCTCGAAACCTATGCCACCCGGCGAACTGAAGCAGGCGCTGCGTTCCAAGTTGCTGTTATCGAAAAACGATGCAGAAAATATGGCAACCATTCTCACGACCGAGGGGGGGCCGCTTACGCGCTGGGCTTGTGGCACGTACCCGCAAACGTGGCTTGTTGGTACCGCTGACATGCACCGAAAATGGCAACAATGCTCCCTGCCTTCCTTGTCCTCCCTGTCTTCCCGGCAGGAAGCCAAGGAAGCCAGCTAGCTGCTGTCCTACTTGTCTTCCCGAGCCCTTATAGGGGCGGGAAGGCAGGCAGGCAGGCAGGATGCACGCACAGGAAAACAGTGAACTTCAGGAAGACAGTAAACCAATTTCCCAAGACCAGCCGGTGCCAGCGTGATTCTCGCGTGGTGGTGGTGGCACGCTGCCCGGCTGGCTGGGGATTCACTTTCACGGCCAAGCCGACATTGCCCGAGGCCGCCCTGTACCACTTCGGCGCAACAAACGGCTGGCTTCCCTTTCTCCACACCGCACAACCCGCGCTATATGCGCACCACAACTAGAGGAACGCCCAATGCAACGCACGCCAACCCGCCTAGAATCCATTTTGAGCCACGTACCTATGCCAACACCCTGCCGACTACTGGGCCTGCTGCTGCTGGTCCTACTGGCCGGAATGCTGGCAGGTGGCAAATGAACCGCCGCCTTCCGTTCGCCAAGATCGGGCATCGCGTCTGCCTGATCGCACGGGCCGATATTGACGTCTTCATCGAAAACAACCGTCAGGAGGCCGTGTAACCATGATCCTTCGACCTTCGACCAACTTTGCCCTTTGCAAGAACAGGATGCGACCTGATGCCGCATGCCGGCGCTGCCGCAGGTGCAACCGCGCCCTGCCGCGGCCGACCCCTGACCAGCTATGCGCCGCGTGCAGAGCAGACCGGACCGAGGTGCCGCAGTGAGCGCTACCAAAGCCAAAAAACACAAAATGACGATCTGTTTTCCCGACATTTGCAGCGTCTGCGGACTGCCACACGACGTAGTCGTTTCCATTTTGTCGAAGCGACAAATCCTGTGGCTGTGCGGACATTGTATTGCGGCGCTGCATGTCAAGGCCACGCAGCGCGGCTACGACTTCAGCGCTGTGCGGTATCGTCACACGAGCGACGTGGCGGGAGGTGTTCAATGACCACCCCTGAAATAGCCGAACGCCTGAAGGCAAAAAAAACCGCGACCGGATGGACCGCGCACTGCCCGGCGCACGGCGACAAAAATGCGTCGCTGTCGATCACGGAAGGCAATGACGGGGCGACGCTGCTGAAGTGTCACGCGGGCTGCGCCTTCGCCACTATTGTTGCAGCCGCCGGGCTGAAACCGCGCGATTGCTTCAAGGTGCGCAAAGCCTTGCCGCGTGGGGACAAGCCGCGAATCGTAAAGGAATACGACTACACGGCCGCAAACGGCACGCTGCTCTATCAGGTCTGCCGCATGGTCCCAAAGGACTTCCGCCAGCGCCGTCCTGATCCAACCGCGCCGGACGGATGGCGCTGGAACATGACCGGCGTCACACGTGTTCTATATCGGCTGCCGGCGGTGCTGGCCGCAGCGAAGGCGGGGGAAAGAGTATACATCGTGGAAGGCGAAAAAGACGCTGACGCGCTGGTGGCACTTGGCCTGTGTGCGACCTGCAACGCTGGCGGGGCTTGCGATGGATCGAAGGCGAAGCAATGGATGGACTCGTACAGCACAACACTAACCGGCGCGCATGTTGTAATTTTGCCCGACCGCGACGCCGCTGGCCTGGGACACGCCGAAACCGTTGCATCACGACTCTCCGGACGCGCGGCGACACTCAAGGTTGTCGAGCTGCCCGACCGGGGCGGAACGCCCGTCAAGGACGCCCATGACTGGATCACCGCCGGCGGGACCGCTGCCGAGATAGCCGAACTCATCCAAGCCGCGCCCGCGTGGACGCCGCAGGCCGCGCCCGAAGATCACGCCGCGCAAGCCGCGTCCGCAAAGGAAGCGCTGCCCGCAGGCCTTGGCGCGGTTTATTACGACCGCGTGAAGAAAGAGTATCTGCGCATGAACTCGCGTGGCGTGTGGTTGAGCGAACAAGAAAGCCAACTCAAAAAGGTGCTCGCAAATGCCGGATTTGACACCTCCGCCGCTGAGGATGAAACTCTAAGCGTTGCTGATCGTTTCATCTTGGACATTCGCAACCGCCACGACATCGACTTTGCCGGATCACTGGCCGGACATCGCGCGGGTTTCTACGAAAGCGGGGCGTCGCGATTCCTAGTGACCAGTTCGCCACGGATCCTGGATCCGTGTGAAGGTTCGTTTCACACGTTGGAAAAGTTCTTTGCGGGGCTGCTGGATGAACCCGGCTTGCGGCAGCGTGAATATCTATACGCATGGCTCAAAATCGCGTATGAGGCTCTGCGGTCCGGATCGTTTCAGCCCGGACAGGCGCTGGCGCTAGTAGGAAAAAGAAACTGCGGCAAATCGCTGCTACAATTACTGATCACCGAAATCCTTGGTGGCCGCTACGCGAAGCCCTATCAATTCATGACCGGCGCAACCTCCTTCAACGCCGACATGTTCGGGGCCGAACATCAAATGATCGAGGATGACGCCGCCGCAACAGACATTCGCAGCCGGCTTAATTTTGCGACTGCAATCAAACAGGTCGTGGCGAACGTGGGCCAGCGTTTGCACGCGAAAGGCCGCGACGCGCTGACACTTCAGCCGTTCTGGCGGGTTTCGATCTCCATCAATGATGAACCCGAGCATCTTATGGTGCTGCCGCCGTTGGATGATTCCCTTGAAGACAAAATCATCATCCTCCGAGCGCACGCAACGCCAATGTCTATGCCGACCCAAACCGGAAACCAGCGCAAGGCATTTTGGGCGCAACTAGTCGGGGAGCTTCCGGCGTTCCTGCACTGGCTCACGCAGTGGAAGATTCCGGCTGATCTGGAAGGCCAGCGCTTCGGCGTAACGCATTTCCACCACCCCGAGGTTGTGGACGCCTTAAGCTCCTTGTCGCCCGCAGCTAAACTTGAACGCCTCATAGACGCAGTTGTCTTTGCGTACCGCAGCGCGCCATGGGAAGGCACCGCTGATGAACTAGAACGGCAGCTAGCGGCAGGACAGCACGGCAACGAAGTGCGGCGATTATGTTTGTTCAACAACGCTTGCGGCGTGTATTTGGGACGCCTTGCGCAGCGAAAACCGGCACGTTTCCAGCATCGACACACTAAAACAGGCAATTCTTGGCTCATTTACCCCCCAACCGACCCAAAAGGTGAAGGGGTGAAGGGCTGTTTCCCACCTATTCTAGAAAAAGTTGAAGTAAGTAGTATGGAGCCCGTACGGCACGAAGTGGGAAACACCCCTTCACCCCTTCACCGAACCTGCCGGTTCAGCTTATTGAGCTGTTGCGTACGCTGATTGCGGACTCAAGCGACCTTGCCGCAGCGGACGTGTTCCCGTGAGGTGCCGCGCGCGCACCCCTGCCACCGGGGCGACCGACCGGACCGCGCGCATGCTGGAAGGCAACCCGCCCGCCGTGTGGGGCACCGGCACGCCACGCTCGACCGACCGTAGGGATGCTGGCCATCATCGGGTTGACCACCATCACCGGATCGACCGCAGTGCCCGACCGCGCGGATGATGGGACCGGACTGGACCGCCTGCGACCGCCCGACCGGACATCATCTCTGAGACCTCCGTCACCGGACCGACCGCAGGCTGGACCGGACCGGCTAAGGGCAAGGTCAAGGGGCGCATATCAAGATGCCTTGTAGCGCCAACCAGCGCGATTGACGACCCATTGCCGTGCCAAGGCAATTTAGATGATAAGGGACTGTTATTTCGGCGTCGGGGGTTGCCACGGCTCGCTCTGTCAGCGCACAGCAAATAGCAGCAGGGGTGGCGAAAAATCCAAAAATGGGGGCCATAGGGCTACCCCCTCATGGTGACCTGAACCGGTAGAATTGCCCCGGATAATTCGTCCATGCCGGATCGCTGAAGTAGGATGAACCGCCGGCAAGCGTGTTGGTGGACACCGGCAACCAGACGCCGCTGGTCAGGTTGGTAGAGGCTTCCACGATGATGGTGGGGTTACCCGCGTTGGTAATGGTGAAACCAAAGCAGTTGACAAGCAATCCGCAGCTTACCGCTTGCGGGTTCCAGAGGATGGTTGGACGACCACCAAACGCCCCCCCCCACACGGTAGTGTTTGGCAGGTAGTAAACCGTTGCATCGTCACCAGTGAACACCCCAGTCCCAAGCCGTGGAGCGTTGCCTTGAAAATAGACATTTTGCAAACTACAGCAATAGCTAAATGCCCCGTTTCCGATGTATGCCATGCTGTTAGGAATCGTTATGCTGGTTAGACTGGAGCAAAGCTGAAATGCGCCTATCCCGATATTGGTGACGCTGTTAGGAATCGTGACGCTGGCCGCGTCATAGCAGTTCCAAAACGCTTCATTTCCTATGCTGGTAACAGGAAAGCTCGCGATCATGCTAGGTATGACAATCGCTCCGCCTGCTCCAGTGAACCCAGTGACAGTGATCGTACTGTTAGTTTTATCGAATAGCAGGTTAGAAACCGTCCAGATGGCTGTTCTTATGCCACCAATGGTCGATCCCCACCCCATGGTATTCGGGAAATAATAAGCAGTCTTACTCTCGGCATCATAGAACGGTGTATCTACATTGATCGGTGCATTTCCAAGAAACCATACAGCAGAGAGAATCCAGCATCCGCCAAAAGCCTGGGAATCGATACTGGTGACGCTATCGGAAATTGTCACGCTGGTCAGGCTGGTGCAGAAGTAAAACATGTTATCCGCAATACTGGTGATATTAGCAAAAATCATCGCGTTGGTGAGGTTGCTACAATCGGAGAACGCCGACCGCCCGATGTTGGTAACACTGCTTGGAATCGTTATGCTGGTTAGACTTGTGCAACCCACAAATGCATATTGCGCGATGCTAGTGACACTATTCGGGATCGTTATGCTGGTTAGACTTGTGCAGGAGGCAAACACACCCTCTTCGATACTGGTGACACTGTCGGGAATTGTCACGCTGATCAAACTACCGCAACCCTGAAACGCTTGGGCCTCGATGCTGGCGACACTGCCAAGCGCGACGTTCGTCAAACCTGTGCACTCGGAAAACGCCACGTGCCCAATATTGGTCACGCTGTCAGGGATCGTTATGCAGGTCAGGCCACAACCAATAAATGCCCCCACACCGATATTTATGACGCTGTCGGGGATTATTACGCTGGTTAGACTTGTGCAGGAGGCAAACACACCCTCTTCGATACTGGTGACACTGTCGGGAATTATTACGCTGGTTAGTTTGGTACAGCGATGAAATGCATCCAAGCCGATATTTGTGACACTGTCGGGAATTATTACGCTGGTCAAGTTGGCGCACAACTCGAAAGCATAATCACCTATGCTGACAACCGGCAGCCCATTGATCGCATTCGGGATGCTAATAGCCCCAGACGGGAGAGATGGCTTACCCGTGTACCCAGTAATGGTGATCTTGCCGCCATTAGTCGTGCATCGGTACTGCGCCCACCCCCCGGCAGGAAACGCCAGCACAGCACACAAAATTGCCAGATGTAAAATTCGGTTCATTGCCCCCCCAAGAAAGCGCGTACTATACACTGGCTGGCGGATCATTCCAAGACGGAATACTACGCAGGTACTTGTGGGGTTGGTTGCCGAGGCTGGCAAGGACGGTGGCAAGATTGCTGCCCGACGAAGGCACAGGGCCGGCCATGGAACCGCCGCATGAGCCGTTCAAGCCGTAGGAAAGGCGCCGTGGCCGAACGGGAGCTAGCCAACGAACTATCGGCAATGTTCCGCACTGCGGTCAGGACTATTGCGCAGTTCGATCACCTTGCCAATCAGAATCATGAGCAACCCGCAAATCTGCCCAGATACGCCCAAAATCACCATGGCAATTGTTGGAAGATTGGCACCATCATTTTTCACGGACAGCCATTCTCCTAAGCTCCATAATGTGAAGAACACAAAGAAAACACTGCCAGTAATAGTCCCGATGTTCCATCGCCAAGATTCACCGGGCTGGTCAGGCGGTTTCGGTAGATTAGGCGGTTTCAGTTTCAGTAGATGTTGCGGCGTCACCCAGGCGCAGCTAGGTGGCTCCGGAAAATTGCGCGTGTCGGACAGGTCTGAGCTCATGGGATACCCTCGTTTTTTGCTGATTGAACGAGATGGTTGTACACTGCGCACCCTCGGTTACGCAAGGCATTACAAGCCGCCGGACTGGCTCCACGGGTGGCCTTGTACGGCTGATCCGGTTGGCCGGGGGGTGGCAGGGTGGCGCCCAGCTTGTCGCTGGACAGACTAGGCTAATGGGGTTTGCTGACACT
>CAIOST010000217.1 GCA_903861045.1 uncultured bacterium
GGCAGGTGGTCTTGTGGAAGAGCCATACCTGCGCGGGGTCCACCGGCGAGCGCGCCAGTGGCAGATCAGCGAAGCGTAACCCTTCGTCCGGCAGCAGCGTCCCTTCGCAGCAGATGGCGCCCTGGCGCGAAACCAGCAGCCTTACCCGGTGGCGCGCGCGTGGCAGGTGGGTAGCCCAGCGCAGGAGTTCGGCCTGGATCTGCGCCGCATCCAGCCGGAAGCCAAAATAGGCGGCCGATTGTTCCAGACGTTGCAGATGGTAGGGGAGCAGCCAGTACCCTTCCTCCGGGGTCCAGCGCAGCGTCTCCAGCAAGTCAAAGTCGCGGCGCAGCGGGTGGAGGGCGGCGGCCTTGGTGAGGCACTCCCGGGCTTCGGCGGCCGCGGTGGAATCCCAGACTACGCCGCCGCCGACGCCATATTCGGCTTGGCCGGTGGGGCGGTGCAGCAGCACGGTACGGATCGCTACATTGAATTGGGCCTGCCGCCCGGGTGCCAGGTAGCCGATGGCGCCGGTGTAGACCTGCCGCGGCGCGCTCTCAAGCGCGGCGATGATCTCCATGGCGCGGCGTTTGGGCGCGCCGGTGATGGAGGCCGGTGGAAAGGTGGCTTGCAGGATCTCGACGAGCGAGGCCTGCGTGCGGGCCGCCACGGTGGAGGACATCTGCCAGACGGTGGGGAAGCGCTCCACCGCGAAAAGCTCCGGTACCTGCACGCTGCCTGGCTCGGCGATGCGCCCTAGGTCATTACGCACCATGTCCACGATCATGACGTTTTCGGCGCGGTCCTTGGCGGACGCGGTGAGGGCGGCCCCTTGTGCCGCATCATCGGCGGCCCAGCGGCCGCGGGCGGCGGTCCCTTTCATGGGGCGGGAGGTGATGAGCTCGCCGTCCAGCCGCAGGAAGAGTTCCGGCGAGGCGCTACAGACGGCCCATTCGGCGGTGTCAACAAAGGCGGCGTAGGGGGTATCGCCGTGGCCGGCGATCATGCGGAAGAGGTGCCAGGGATCGAGGCTGGTCTGCGTACGCAACCGGTAGGTGAAGTTGACCTGGTAGGTGTCGCCGGCCTGGATATGCGCCAGGATGGTTTGCAGGGCATGCTGGTACGCCTCTGGCGAAAGCGAGGGTTGCCAGGTCTGTGGCAGCACGCTGGCCGGTGCTGGCGGAAGCTCCGGGGTGCGGTCACAGCAACGGAACAACCCCAGCCAGAGCAGGGGGGCGATGGGTGTGTCCGGGCGAGAGCCAACCGGGCCGGGCGGCAGGCTGGCATCAAAGGCTGGCGCGGCTTCGTAGGCGATATAGCCGGCGGCGAAAAGACCTTCGGCCGTCACGGACTCCTCGGCCTGGCGCAACAGGGGGAGGACTTCGGTGCGGGTGGTAGTGGTCAGGATGCGGCAGGGCGAGGTGAACGTCAGCCATGAGTCGCTGGTCGGATCGCGTAGGATAACGCGGGGTGCGTGGGTGTGCGGGTCAGCAATGCTCATTATGGACTTCTGGCGGCGGGTCCGGCGGCCCCGCCCTACCAATAACAGTGTGAAATCAACGAATTGTGGCAGCTAGGGCGGAGCCGCCGGACCCGCCGAGTGCCATAATGAGAATGGCTGTGTGTGTGTGGGGGTTCATACCGGCGCGTCCGTACCCACCTGACGGTTCCGCCATTGGCGGGGCGATAGTTCCGTCATCTCACGGAAGCGGCGCGTGAAATAGCCGGGATCATCGTAGCCGGACATGGTGGCGACTTCATTGATGCTCAAGGTCGGGTTGAGCAGCAGTTTTTTGGCGCGGGCGATGCGCTGCTCGGTCAGGAACTCGGTGAAGGGGCGTCCCGTGTGTGCCCGGAAGAGCGTGGTGAAGTGATTGGGCGTCAAACGTGCGGCGGCCGCCAGTTCTGTGACGGAAAGTGGCAGATCGGGTCGTTGCCGTACTAGTTCGCACACGATATGCACCAGCAGCGGTTTCTCGCCTTCGGCCCCGGCTGCGCGGGCTTGTGCCGTATTGGCCCATTCCGTCTCACCCAGGAAGCGTTCCAGATCGACGCGTGGCCCTTTGGCGGTATGGGCCTTGCGCATGCGTTCGCGCAAGTCCTTGTTTTGGCGGATTACCTGGATGGCCATGTTCATGGATTGCATGGCCGCCAAGAGCACTCGGCGCGGCCGTTCATCCGTGCGCAGGACTTTCTGGAAGGCCTTGCGCAAGGCGGTTTCATCGGTGCCAGCGCGGCGGCCGTTGGCTTGGACGGCTTCCCAATCCTGTTCCGATGTGAACATGCAGGTGCTGAGGATGGCATAGGTTTCGAAGGTGGGGTTGGGGACCGGGCAAACCAGCACGGTGGCGCCGGCATGACAGCGCTGTTCCGTCGGTCCGCCGCTGCAAGCCGATACGGTCATCATGATATGACACATGCGGCAACGGCGGCTGCCTTCCGGGGTGCGCTGGATGAGCTGACAGAAAGGGGCGTCGCAGGGGGTCTGTGTGTCTGCCGGGATTTGTCGCCAGCCCAGGAGATCGGGGTGGACAATCAGCAGGTGCTCGCCGGTAGCTTCATACAACAGCTCGGCAATCTGCCGGATCAAGGGGTGGCGGACCTCCAGGGGTTCCTCGGAATCTACCTCGGTCTTGGTCATGGGGTTGCTTCCTTGTCGTGATACCGGTTTCAGCGGACGTGGTGCGCAGCGCGCGTATTAGGGACTCCCCGTGTGGCAGGTGTCGCAGCGCTCGGTCTTCCAGGCGTCGCCGATATCCTCCGGATGGCGGAACTCCTGTCCCGCTACGGTGTATTCCGTCGCAATTTTGCCGGGGCCCTGCGCCATGATCGCATGACAGATCTTGCAGTCGTTGGTGATGCGTTGGCCGTCTTCACTGACGTGTTTGCCGTCATGGCAACGGAAGCAGCCGGGAGAGAGCTTGTGGCCGATGTGGTTGGGATACTCTTTCCAGCTCACCTTCATTTCGGGGAAGAAGTTCGAGCTGTAGATGTTTTGCAAGGCGCGGATGGTGGCGTCCAGCCGCGGATCGGCGGCGTAGCGGGTGCGCAGGGCGTGCTCGATGGCGCTTTGCGCCGCGGCCTGCGTCGGATAGGTGGCGGCCAGCAACTTGGCACCCTCCGCCCGGATCGAGGGGAGGGTGGCATCGAGGCGCCCGGATGATAAGGCCTGGTCCATTAATTCATTGGGCGAGCGGAACTGATGGCTGGGGCGGTTATGGCAGTCCATGCAATCCATGCGACGCTTGGGTAGTTTGGCGGTATCGGCCGCGGAGAGCTGCGCTTTCGGATCCTCGCTCTGGAACACGGTCACTTTGCCCGACTGCTCGGTGACGCGGACCCAGGGGATCGAGAGGCGCTGGCGGTCGGTGGCGATGTACTCCACGCTATTGATCCCTTCCATGTGCCAGTGGATTCCCTTGATGGGGCCATGCGCGGGATTGCCGCCGCCGACATTGACCAGCATCTGGATGGTCCAAGGCGTGTTCGTCTCGTCCGAGGCATAATGCGTCCAGCTCCGTAATACCGGTCCGAAGAACTTGGCTGGCCAGTGACAGGTGAGGCAGGTCTCCTTGGCCGGGCGCAGACTCTGCACCGGTGTTTCGATGGGCCGGCTATACTTGTGGAAGAGCACGGAATAAACCTGGTACATGCCCGAGATCTTGGCTTTAACAAACCATTCCGCGCCGGGACCGATATGGCATTCCGTACAGGACGAGCCGGCATGCGCCGACTGTTTAAAGGCGGTGTATTCCGGCTGCATTACCTGGTGGCAGACTTCGCCGCAGAAGGCCACGGATTCGGTGAAATGATAGGCCCGGTAGCCGGCCAGGAGTGTAATGGATAGCAGGGCCGTGCCGATCAGCCCCCACCAAAAGATCTGCCAATGGGTACGCCGGTCGCCCAGGTCGATCACGGGCATGCGGAACTCCCGGCCGCCCCGCCGCGCCCGCCGCTGCGCCCAAACGAGCCCCACGCCCACCAGGACGGCGCATCCTCCCAGTAACATGGGCATGACCAGGTAGATCAGGATGCCAACATAGGACGAGGTGTGCCCATGTGCCAAATCCATCCCCAGCAGCACGACGCCTATCAAGCCCAGCGACCAGCCGAGAAACCACCCCAGCATCGTGATGCCATTGCGCCACAGACTCGTCGGCTTGTCCAGTTTGCTCATTATTGTGCGATGCTCCAAGGGGTCGCAGGCTATGCCCGCCGTTCCATAACCATCCAACGTGCCTTAATTAGTATAGTCTGCCGGCCGGCCCGCTGTATATGCGATTAATGTTGGTTTATTTGGATGAGATGTCGATCCAATTTCAGACAGGATTAACAAGAGAGGCGCTTGCAAAACCTCCGGTTTTGCAAGCGGAGGGTTCAGGGTTCGGGGTTCAGGTGACACTGGCATCTTGAACCCTGACACGCGGCTTTCCCCATGGTTTTGCAAGAGCCTCAAGATTAAACAGGATGGCTCACGCCACCATCCTGCAAAATCCTGTTAATCCTGTCCAAAAAATGATTCACCGCTCCTAGTAATGCGTGTGTTTTGCGCCATTCGCCCAATTCGCCCACTATACGAGCGCATCATGGCGCATTTTCAAAAGGCCACTTTCGCTACACTTTCACGCCGCCGTCCACATATCGCAACCGGTGCCGACAAAAGTGCGCCTGGCACCTGCCACCAGTAGGGCAATTCTGATACCATGCAAGCCGCTGAAATTTGCGCTGTGGCAGCATGGCCCGAACATCAACCACCCGCTTACAAGGCGTTATAAAAGGCTAAGGAGCACTACGATGTTGACGATTCAACCGTTTCAGAGGACGGATATCCCGGCCGCGCTGCAGTTGTGCGCACAGGTGAACTGGAATCATCTGGCGGCGGATTGGGAGCGCTGCCTGACCTTAAACCCGGCGGCCTGTATCGGCGGCTTTGAGGAGGGGGTGCTGAAAGCGACCTGCACCCTGACCCCCTTTGGCGAGGTGGGGTGGGTGGGTACCTTCCTGGTAGATCAGTCGCAGCGCGGCCAGGGGTATGGCAAGCTGGTTTTCGAGGCCATGTTGGCGCAGGCCCGGCAACAGGGGCTGGTTTGCTTGGGGCTGGATTCCTCGGACGCCGGCCGCCCCATCTACCTGCGCTATGGGTTCCAGATGACGGGCCAGGGGGTAGAACTCTGGAGCGGACCCAACCCGGCGCCGGCGCACGGCGAGGCAAGCGCGGCGGACGTACGGCCCGTGCAGTCGGCCGACTGGGAGCAGCTCCTGGCACTGGATCGAGGGTGCAGCGGCGTGGATCGGGCGCGGCAACTCCGGACGCTGGCCGGGGAAGCGGGCGCGACCGCGCAGGTGTGCGTTTCGCACGGCACCGTGCAGGGGTTTGGTTTTTCCCGGCCGGGTAAGCTGGCGGGGGTGATCGGCCCGGTGGTGGCGCATGACCTGGCAGCGGCTTGCCAACTTATGATGGCACTGCTGGCCGACCGGCGGGCACGGGATGGCGAGAAAACCGTGGCGCTGGCCGTGCCGGATCAGGAGGCGTTACGTACCTGGTTGGCAGCGTGCGGCTTTCAGATGCGCCGCCGCAATTTGCGTATGTTCCGGCCGGCGCCGCGTGAGCTCCTCGCCGGGCCAGCGCTTTTTGTGACCACGGGTCTCGGGATGGGGTGATGCCGGTTGGTCAGGAGGGGAAGAGCAGGTAGACCAAGCGTCCCTTGAGGGTGTCGCGCAGAATGCGCAGGTTTTCGATGGGGCCGCGATGATGCGCGTAATAGCGGGCCTCGGCGGCGGCCGCCGCCGGGTCGGCGCTGTCCGGCCGGGCGGTGGCATAGCTGAACACCCCCGGAAAATAGTCGGAAAGTTCTGCGTGCAAGGCATTGTCTGCCGGCGCGTGCAGCGGTTCCTGTCCGCACAGCCACCAGCGCAACGCCACAGCGCCGGCCAGGCGCGGGGTTAGATCCAGCCCCAGCGCAAAGAAGAGGCGCACCAGGCTGGCGTCATACCCAGCGCCGGTGGCGAGAAAGCGGTATGACGCATATACGTTTCCCCGGGCATGCAGGGTGCAGGGTTCAAACTGTCCTAGTTTGCGCCACCGGATGAGTCCATAGAGGATGGCCAGGAGTGGCACGTGCAGCACGAGGAGGAGCAGGGAGGCCGCCCAGCCGAGGCCGGGGTAGGGCTTGTGGCGCTGGTTCCGGTGTTGGATGCCCGCCAGCAGCCAGGTATCCTGCAAGTCCACAAACTCGCCGTCTTCCGGGTCAATCAGCCGGCCACCGCTGGCAATCTTGCCACGGATTTCCACCTGCTGCCCCACATAGGTGCCGGCCAGCACCACGCATTGCGAGAGCTGCGCCTCACGGTCAATCACTACATGATGCCCCACGACCACCTCCGGACCGATGGAGGCCAGCGGGCCAATGCGGCAGTCATTACCGAGGATGACGGAGGGGGCTACATCGGCCGAGGGGGGGAGGATCACATTGAACCCGATGCAGGAGCCGTCGGCAGCACCATAGCCGGGTGCCAGGTAGCGGACCATCTCCCCCTTGGCGAGTTGCATGTTGAGTGCGAAGAACGATCGGGGGGATTCCACGGGAAGCAGTTCGAGGTCGAGCGCCGCAAAGGGCTTGGCCGTGCTGGTGGCGTCGTGCAGCAGGAGCGTGGTCGTGTTGCCATCCGGGCATAGGGCGGCACAGGTGCCTTGGGGGCTGGTCTGCCAGTACCAGCCGCCCGGTGGGTTGGGTTTCTGTCGGATATCGGTCAGGCGCCGGGGGAAGAGCGGCCCGCTCAGGAAGAGCAAGCCGTCCTGCCACAGGGCCGGGTTGCGATGCAGATAGGAGTGCGGCGAACGGTCATCGCGCAGGAAGGCATAATGGATGCGCAGCCCCCAGCGGCTGCCATCGCCGGCGTACTGTTCGATCTGCTCGGCGCCGTCGCCGAGCACCAAGTGGACATCGGTCACGCCGAGATCCACGCTCCACTCGAACCAGTATTCCAGCAACGGGCGGTTGCCGAGGGGCAGCAGCGGCCAGGGGACGTTACCCAGCGCGGCCGTCCACGTACGGGCAGCGCCGACATGGAGGACAGTTCTCATCCGCACGCCTGCATGGCTTCCTGGGTGGTTTCAAAGATTTCGAATACCTTGAAGGCGCGTGTGATCTCAAAGACCATGCGCACTTTCTTCTGCAGCCCGGCGATCTTCAGGTCACCCCCGCGCTCGGAGACGCGCTTGAGCAGGGCCACGAGCAGCCCCAGTCCGGCGCTGTCCAGGAAATCCACGCCGGAGAGATCCACCACCACGTTGTGGATAGCCGGCTGCACCTGCCACCATGTCAGGAACTGCTCCCGGAAGGTGTCCACCGTGGCAGAAGTGAGTGAGCCGGTGATAAAGACACCGCCGATGCCGTCTTTGATCAGGAATGTTGCGGTCATGCTGTGCTCCCCGTTTGTTTCAGTAAGCCCCTTTGCCCAGCAGGACTGCGGGCACGGTTTTTAGGATGATTACCAGATCCTTCCAGATACTTTGACTCTGGATGTATTGCAGGTCGAGTCGCACCTGTTGTTTGAACGGAATCTCGGAGCGCCCCTGAATCTGCCACAGGCAGGTTAGGCCCGGTTTGACGTGGAGGCGCTTGCGCTCGGCCAGGGTATATTGGGCGACTTCGCGCGGCACAGGCGGCCGCGGGCCGACTACGGCCAGGTCGCCGAGCAGCACATTGAGTACTTGCGGCAGCTCGTCAATGCTGAAGCGACGCAGGATGCGCCCCACCCGGGTGACACGCGGGTCATGGCGCATCTTGAAGATCACGCCGTCCTTCGAGTCGTTTTGCGCGGCCAGGGCCTCCTTGCGCCGGTCGGCGTCGCGGTACATGGAGCGGAACTTGTAGAACCAGAACTCCTTGCCATTCAGCCCCACCCGCTTCTGGACATAGAAGATGGGGAACCCGTCTTCCAAGGCGATGGCCAGGGCGACCAGCAGGAAGCAGGGGGAAAAGAGCAGCATGGGGATGCTGGCCAGCAGGATGTCCATCAGCCGTTTCACGGCGTACATGCTGGAAAGGCCGGATTCCCAGATGAAGAGCTTCAATTGCTGACGCCGGCGCAGCATGCGAAAGCCGGTTTGTGAACTGGGCAGTTGGAGGGAGTTGAGCATTTCCCGCCTTGCCTGATAGATGGCCGCATTCATGATTCCGTACGCCCTTCCTGACTGGGACAATAGTCGCGGGAAAAGGCGAAGAAGGCAATATTAATGTGGCCGCGGCGGAAGAACTCGGCGGCACGCGAGACCGTATAAATCAAGCCCATGCCGCGGGTGTGTTCGTTTTTCCGGTCCATGCGCAGATGGTGGGCCGCGGTTTTGCGTTTGTGCGGGTTCCACTCGCCCCCCTGATCCTGCAAGGTCATGCGGCAGATCGGGCCGGTCAGACGCAGGCGCAGATCGATGGTGGAGCCCGCCGGCGGACAGCCATGCTGGATAATATTGGTGCCGTGCTCCACCAGCACCAGTTGGGCGGCACAGGCGGCCTCCAGCGACCACCCTTCCGCGCGCAGGAGCTGGTCCACCTGGGCCGCGACCGCCACCACGGCCACGGGGTCCAGCGGGATTTGCGTCTCCAGGCGAATCGTGGCAGGGTCAACCCATTCGATGGCCAGTACGGTGCAATCATCCTCATGCAGGGGAAAACCATCCTGGCGCAAGGCGGCAAAGAGCGCGTCCGCGGGGTTGATGGCTTGCGGGTCGGACAGCACCTGTCGTCCGAGCGTGGCCAGACGGGTCTCGCCGCAGCGTTCCGTGGTGTTCTCCTGGCATGATTCGAGCGGGCCATCCGTGCATAGCAGGAGGCGTGAACCGGGTTGCACGGTCGCTTGTACCTGCCACTTGGCGGCACACGCTACGCCGCGCGGACTGGGGAAGCCAATGGGGACGTCCCCCTTGCCGGACAAGTGCGACGAAAGGTCGGTCTGGTCAGCGGCCAGCAGCACCGGATTCGGATGGCCGCAGTTCATGCAGGTCCAGCGCCCCTCTTGCGGCGAGAGGATGCCGAGGAAGAGTGTGGCGTACATTTCCGGGTTTTCCACATCGCGGTAGAAACGTGTCTGCACGGCACGGCAGATGGCGGCCGGGCCTTCGGTGGCGAAGTTCTGAATGGCGTCATTGATGATGGCTTTGAGCAGGGAGGCCACAATGGCCGGTGCCACGCCATGCCCGGCGACATCCCCGATGTAGACGCATAGCCGGCCGTCCGGGAGCGGGATGGCATCGAACACATCCCCACCCACGGCGATACTGGGGCGGTGGGCGACATACACCTCAAAGTTACGCAGGAGCAGGGGGGTGGTGGCGAAGAGTTTGCGTTGCAGGGCGCCGGCAATCTCAAGCTCCCGCGACATCTTCTTTTTCCAGAGGCGCAGGGCATCGTTGGAGCGTTTCAGTTCCAGCGCGTTACGCACGCGCGCCACGAGTTCGCGCGGGTGGAACGGTTTGCGGATGTAGTCGAATGCGCCGGCGTCAAACCCCTTCTCCACATCCGTCACGCCGGTCTGGGCGGTGACCATGATCACGGGGATGTCACGGCAGGCGGGATCGGCCTTCATGCGCTGGCAGACGTCGTAGCCGGTGTCGCCGGGCATCACCACATCCACCAGGGCCAGGTCGGGCGGGTTGGTGTGGATGATGGCCCGTGCGGTCTTGCCATCGGCGGCTTCCCAGACCTCGCAACCGCGCGTCATCAGCAGCTTGCGCAGATAGGCGCGACTGGCCAGTTCATCGTCTACGATCAAGACGCGCCCACTGAGTGTCCGTTCCAGTGTGGCGTGGGCGGCCTGGGGTTGCTGCCTGGCGTCGGTCATGTACCCTCCTGCGGCGCCGGCCCCGGGTTGGTTTGGCGCAGCCAATGCAACAGGGCTTGGAGCAGTGCCTGGCAGCGCGGGAAATCCGCCCGGCAGGCGGCGGCGCTGAGCTCCATGCCGACCACCGAGAGTTCCGGCACGCCGATGGTGCCCCCCATCCCCTGCAGGGAGTGCGCCGCCTGCCGGATCATAGGTTCATCCCGGGCGACTACGGCCTGTGACAGGGCCGGGACCACCTGATGCAACTGTGCCAGGAAGAGCTGTAGGATCTCGTCATCCACTTCGTCCAAGCTGACGCGATACGCATCCGCCAGGTGTTGCAACCCGGGGATTAACGGGGCGAAGAGCGGTTCGGCGGGTGCCAGGGGCCACGGGGGGCGGCTGGCAGGGTTGTCGGTGGTGTCGGTTGGCATAGTGGTACGCGCCTCCTTCCGCGCAGCGGGCCGGGTTGGGGGCACCTAGGGTCTCACCCTGTCATGGCCGCTGCGCCCGTCCATTGTTTCATAACCCGTACCAGTTCCTCAAGATGTACCGGCTTGGAGATATAGTCGTCCATGCCGGCGGCCTGGCAGCGCTCGCGGTCGCCCTTCAGCGCGTTGGCGGTCATGGCAATGATCGGGATCCGCTCCGCATGCTGGAAGGGGGGGCCGTTACGCTCGCGCACCCGGATGCGGCGGGTGGCCTCCTCGCCATCCAGTTCCGGCATCTGGCAGTCCATGAGAATCAGGTCAAAGCGCTCCGTCTCCAGCGCGGTCAGGGCTTCGTTGCCATTGTTGACGGCGACCACCTGGGCATAGCCGAGTTTCTGTAGTTGGCGGGTCGTGACGAATCGGTTGACGGGGTTATCCTCGGCCAGCAGCAAGCGGGCGGCATGTGGCGGGACGGCCGGTTTTGCGGGCGTGGCGGCGGGTGCGGCACGTGGTGCTGCCGGTGGCAGGGCCGGCGGCGGTGCTGGGATAACGCCGATCATGGCACTCCTCGGGGTGCCGAGCTCGTGACTCATGTTGGCGAGACATTCGCGCTTGGCCTTGTTGGCCGCGTCGGCTTGCACGGCGAGCTCACTGGCCCGTGCCGTGGCTTCCTGCAGCTGGCGGTTGCTCTCGCGGAGTTCCGCCACGACCTGATTCCGCTCGGCTACCAGTTGTTCCAGATTTTCGCGTCGGCGGTTCAGCACCTGCAGGATGATGACCAGGGCCAGCGTGAGCCCAACCCCTGCCAGACCGACCAGCCAGCTTAGGCGCAGCGGGTGCTGCCGCATAAACTCCGGGCTGGCATGCACGGTGATGGCAAAGACCTTGCCGAAGGCCAACAGGGGGCGTAGCGTGGTCAGTCCGGCTGGGAGCGGGTGTCGCTGGCTCGGGGCCGATGCCAGCGGGTCCGGTGGCGCCGTGGGCCGCACGAGTGCGAGCTCCAGCAGGGTTGCTTCATCGGCCGGGAGGTTTTGCAGGAGCTGCTCCATGCGCAAGGAGGCCAGGGCAAAACCGCGTGGCAGGGCGGGCGTCTCCTGGCCGGGTATTGGCAAGAAGATCAGCAGGCTCTTTTGGCGCTCGGTCTCCTGCACCAGCACGACGGGGGCGGTGGCGGTGGGGAGCCCGGTACGCGCGGCCTCCTCCAGCGCGGCCCGGCGTACGGGCTCCGATCCCAGATCATACCCGCGGGCCTGTTCATTGCCACTCAGCGGCGCAATCTGCACCACAGGATAGTAGGTATCACGGCCGCTGGCCGACTCCGGACCGCCATGGGCATTCTTCTGCCAGATGGTGAAACCGAGCATGCCGCATGCGGCAACTTCCGCCTCGAAACGGGACTTCTCAAGGGCCGGCACGCTGAAAACCCATTCCCACGCCTGTACCGTCGGATTCTTCATGAGATACCGGGTGAAGCAGGCGAAGTCGGCCTCGGTGCGCTGGGGGGCGTATTGGAAGAAGCTCGCCAGACTGGCCAATTCGACCCGTTCGAGCGTCCGAAACGTCTCGGTTACGGCATCCGCGCGAGCGCTCGCCAACTGCTGGAAGTTCCGGTCCCGGTTGCGTTCCTCGTCGTTGTGCACCATCCATATAACTAAACTGGTCAGGGTCAGTCCGAACGCCAGAGCCAAAGCAGGCTCCAGGTGCCACATCCAGTGGGGTGGCACACCGGCATGCCGCGCACGCCAGCCCAACAACCGCTTGGCCACCAGCAGGAGCGTCAGTAGCATCAGCGTGCCGTAGAGGGCCGGCTGCGCGGCCTGAAGGAGCAGGCGGTTCCAATCGCGTGCGGCAATATCCATCCCCAGCAGGACCGCCATCGGGCTGGCTGGCGGTTGAGCGATCGGTACCAGGGCAGAGATCCAGGTGCCCCAGCTATCGGTCACTGGGCCTTCCACCCACGCGTTTGCGGTGGCGAAAAGCTGGCGTAGCCCAGTCGATGCCTCATGGAACGCCTGCCCCGGTGGCGAATAATCCTTGGAGCCGACGGGTTCACTGTCCACGAGAAAGCAGATTTGACCGTCTGGCCGGTGCCCCATGAGGTAGAGGAAGCGGCAGTCTGGTATGGCTGCGCGGGTGGCGCATAGCCCTTGTTTGACCCGTTGATAAGCCGGGCTTGCCAGGTCTGCGGTCGTGCCAGTGAGTGCCTGCACGAGCTCCCGGTCCAGCGCGCGCACGACTTGTTCCGTTTGACGTTGCCGTTCGCCGCGCATGGCGCGGTCCGACCGCTCCACCAGCCACCCGCTTAGCAACGCCCCGGCCAGAAGGATGGTCACCAGCCCGCTGGCCGTGCCCCACCTGCCGGTCTGACCGGTGCGAATCCTGTGCGGTTGCTTGCGCATGTTGTGTGTGGGCAATATGAAACCAGCATAATTGAAATGCAAGGGGAAAGTGGCGACCCCAAATGGCGGGGCGCATCCTTGTTTCATTACAGAGTTGCGTTCAGTAGGCCGGAACTCCGGTTCCGGCCATGGAATGGGCCGCAACCGGAGTGGCAGTCTACAACACTACAACACAACGCAAAGCAAGGGGAACAGGGATGCGCCCCAAATGGCGGAAGATTGGGGGCCGAGCAGACCGTGCAATGTTGGCCTAAATGGACCGCAGCTTGCCGAATTTCGCCAGCGCGTTATCCGCCGCCGCTACACGCCGCCGCAGATACTCGTGGGGAGCCAAGCCGAAAAAAACCGAAACGTTTTGGTTTTTTCTGGATACCAGCCTGCTCTACCGCGTGGCCGGCTTGCCCTGCTGTCACTAGCCCCGGCCCGCCCCCGGGCCGCGGGCCGCGCGAGCCAGGGTGGCTATGGGTGTGGCGGAAAGTGGCTACCGCGTTGAATTACATGCGCGTTACCCGAGCCGCAAAAAACGCAAACGTTTGCGATTTTTCCGGCTTGGCTCCTAACGGGTATTGCCAATGATTCTAACGCTAAGGCGCTAAGGCGCAAAGGCGCAAGGGCGCGAAGGGGGGCAGTCGTAGGGACATCAACGCCCAACGCTCAACATCCAACGCCCAACGCCCAACGGAACTGCGTGTGGCGGATCCGGTGTCTCCCCCTTGGACGTTGGGTGTTGAATAGACTGTCGCCCCGCGCGCGCCACCCC
>CAIOST010000218.1 GCA_903861045.1 uncultured bacterium
CAGTAGCGAAGGCGTGTACCCCTTTGCGTCGGGCGCATCCTTGTTTCATTAAAGAGTTGCGTTCAGTAGGCCGGAACTCCTGTTCCGGCCATGGAATGGGCCGCAACCGGAGTTGCGGCCTACAACACTACAACGCAAAGCAAGGGGAACAGGGATGCGCCCCTTTGCGTCGAACCTTGCGCACTGGGATTGTCAGACCCGTGCGGGTGTGGTATTTTCAATCGTCAGTGACCATCCCTATAGGCCAGTAGCTCAGTTGGACAGAGCACCAGATTCCTAATCTGGGGGTCGCGGGTTCGATCCCCGCTTGGCCTACCACGCAAAACCCCGCTAGTAGAACCTTTGTTCTGTCAGCGGCTAGTGGGCAGCGCGGTGGCCGTCGTTTGCCTGCGAGGCATTCTAGGCTTTCAAGTCCCCCCCCTTGTGCGTCCCAGCAAGGCAGGGCAATATATTGCCCTACGTGTCCAAAACAGAGACCTCAAGGCGGATTTCCAGCAATTCTAATTACGGGGCTCGGCGGGTCAGCCAGCCAGCGCGCATCGACGGCAAAAGATGGCCAATCGTTAGCCGTTATCACTTGTCGCAGCCGTCTCGGCCTCGTTGGCCTCGTCTGCTTCGCCGTCGGCCTCATCCTGGCGCGTGAACTTGGGGTTGGCGCCAGCGATTACCAGGGTAACTTCGCCTCTGATCGGCTTGCCGGCAAACTGCGGCACCAGGGCGGAGAGGAAGCCGCGGGAAACGCGTTCATGCTGCTTGGTCAACTCCACGCAGACGGCGGCTTCGCGGTCGCCTAGCGTCTCCAGCGCGGCCTGCAGCGTGGCGCCGACGCGGAAGGGGGACTCAAAAACGACCAGCGTATGCGGGGCCTCGCGCTCCTCGGTAAAGAAGCGCCGCAGCACGCCGGGGCGGCGCGGCGGGAACCCCTTGAACGTGTAACTGGAGGTGGGGAGGCCGGAGAGCAGTAGCGCCACATCCACGGCCGAAGCCCCGGGGAGCACATCGAACGGCACCCCTTCCTGGGCAGCACGCCGCAGCAGGCGATAGCCGGGATCGCTGATCCCCGGATAGCCGCCATCCGAGCAGAGCACCACCTGCCGCCCGGCGCGCACGGCCGCCACCAACTGTTCGCCGGCCCGCTCCTCGTTCCCCTGCCGATAGGAGAGCATCTCCGGGCGTGGCAACTGATGGGCAGTCAATAACGCCCAGGTGCGCCGCGTATCTTCGCAGGCAATCAGGTCGGCGGTACGCAAGGCTTCCAGCGCCCGGGGCGTTAGATCGCCGAGGTTGCCGATGGGAGTCGCCACAACGTGCAACATCGTTTCAATTCCTCCACTATAGCCAGACGCAACGTATCGAGTCCCAGTCCGGAATGGGCCGAGACCGGGATGGCCAGCGGCTCGCGCTCAGCCGCATGCGTGACGTTTTCCGCCGCGCCCGGCAAATCGCATTTATTCAAGACTAACAACGCGGGCACCTGACTGGCGCCGATCTCGGCGAGTGTGGCACGGCAGACCTCGAGGTGATCCTGCATGCGCGGGTGGGAGGCGTCCACCACCAGCAACAGCAGGTCGGCCTGTACGGCCACATCCAGCGTAGAGCGAAACGAAGCCACCAGGTTGTGTGGCAGGTGACGGATAAACCCCACGGTATCGGTCAGCAGCAGGCGGCGGGCCTCAATGCGCAGCAGGCGGGTCTTGGTATCCAGCGTGGCAAAGAGGCGGTCATCCACATACGCATCGGCATCGGTCAGTTTGTTCAGCAGCGTAGACTTGCCGGCATTGGTGTAGCCGACCAGCGAAACCACCGGCCACTGGCGCTTATCGCGCTGGCGGGATTGGCGGGCCTGGATGGTCTCCATCTTCTTGCGCAACTCGGCGATGCGGCGGCGCATGGGGGCGTTGCGCAGTTGCAGACGGCTTTCGCCGGGCCCCTTCATGCCGATGCCCCCCTTGAAGCGCTGCTGAGCTTCGAGCACCGGGATGCGCGATAGCAGGAACTGCAGTTGCGCCAGCTCTACCTGCGTCTGCGCTTCGGCCGAACGGGCACGACGCGCAAAGATCTGCAGAATCACCTCGGTACGATCCAGCACGCGCACATCCAGATCCTTGTTCAGATTATAGGCCTGCACGGCGGAAAGCTCGTTATCGAACAGGATCTGGTTGGCTTGCCGTTCGACGCAGGCGGCGCGCAGATCCTCGAGCTTCCCCTTACCCAGCAGATAAGCGCCATCCGGCAGGGGGCGGCGCTGCGTTACCTGCCCGACCACTTCAATCCCGGCGGTGTCGGCCAGGCGCGCCAGCTCCTGCAAGGAATCCGCCGCCTCGTCCACATCCATCCGCCCGTGAATCACCTGTACCAGCACGGCGCGTTCATGGACGGCGGTTTCCTGCAGTGGCATGATGGCACTCCCGGTTACCAGCCGCGCAGCTTCTCGATGTTGTCCGGCTGGAGCGCCTTGACCCAGACCATGAACGACACCCGATAGTCCGCCTGGCGCTGCGAGCCATCATACCGGGTAACCGCCGGGAGGTAGCCAGAGGTCATGCGGAAAGCCAGACAGTCTAGATCATACTGAAGGTAGCCGCCAACCTCATCGAGCCCGGAGTCCTCCAGGTTGTAGCGCGTGAACAGATTGGCCGACCAATCAGAATTAAAGCGATGTGTCAGCGAGGCGCGGGCCAGACGGGCGGCACGCATGGTATTGTACCCCACCAATTGCGGATCCGCCGGCCAGTTCAGACGATCGGGGTTGAGGGGGTCGCTGATGAAGTAACCCAATTCAAACGTCCAGTTACGCCCCTCGCCCACCGTGAGGCTGGAGTCGGCCTGATCCATCCGTCCGCCCTCCTCCGGGTCATATAGTCCTTGCGTGCGCAATCGGACATCCTTGGTAGGGCGGTAGGAGGTGTCCCAGCCCACCAGGCTGGTCGCATTCGTCTCGCCCTGACTGCCGCCGAGCCGGTAGGCCACGAACACATCCCAGTCGAACACGGTACGCCGGTTGCCATCCGCATCCTGCTCCTGCACGGCATTGCGTACGCCGGGTCGGACCCCGTGCCACTGTCGCGGCGCATAGTTGCCATCCAAGCCAAACTGATCGCTCCACTCGCGCGGACCATCCACGCGGTCAAAAAAGTAGTTCTCGTCGCGTTTCACATTGCTGGGGGCCGTGACAATGGCGTAATCCACGTAGGGCTCCACCACATGCCGGTACTCGTCGTAATTGGCAAACCACTTGACCGAGGCTTCCGTTCCCAGTTCAAAAAGACTGCGCACTTCATTGGTCTTACCGGCCGCTGGGTTCATATTGGAATAAAACGTGTAATCATAGGCGGCGCGAGGGACGATACTGACGACCTCGAAAGCGTGGAACGGGTAGGTTAATTTCTGCCGGGAGTGGATACGGACCGTATCGGGCTCCAAGGCATTCGTGAGGGTGCCGTCATTCGACCACTGCTGCACATAATAGCCGGCGCTGTTGTCACTCTCGTAATAGAGGCCGGAATCCTCGAACAACTCCTGCGGCAGGATGCGCAGCCACCCTTCCGGCACACGCCCCACACCGTTGAAGGTGTTGTTCAGGGGGCCGGCGGCGCCGGCACCGGTGGCATAGGTCAACCCGCGATGCGTATAATCAAAGAAATTATCCGGTTGGCTCTGGTCGCGAAAGAGCTCCGGGAAGAAATCCTGCATGGTCCGCTGATCACTGAGCATATCGCCCCGTACCAGCACCTGATCATCCGGCGTGGGATTGGCTTCATGCTGGAGATAAAGCCGGTAGCGACTGGCATCCACCGGGGTGGCATAGGGGGACTCACGGCCGTTCGGATCCTGATCATCTGTCAGGTAGAAGCCAAACTGTCCATCGCCATACTTTTCATTCACCCAGTCCACTTCATGCCCATACGCCAGCCCTCGGGAGGCGCGATAGTCCAGCAGCACGTTGCCGACCAGCTCATCCTTGCCGGGCGGATTGTACAGGGGGTAGGTGTAGGTGGAGAGCAGATAGGGGCCCCAGGAGGAACGGTATCCCGGTGTGAGGCGCGGACCAAAGGGGTGGTTGAGGTCGCGCGTGGCATAGGGCACATAGAAGAACGGCACCCCCATGAAATAGGGGACGGCATCGTACAGCGACACGCGATCGTTCTCGCGGAAATCAATTTCGCTGGCCGCGATCCAGTAGTGCCAGTCCGCGGCATTGGTCTTGGCGCACGTAGTCAGGCGGCCATGGATCAGTTTCTTCATGCCATTGGAGGTGGAACGTGTCTCATCGGCCATGACGGCAAAAGATTTCAGGCGGACCTCGCTGGCGCCGAACATCCCCTCTTTGGTGATGTAGTTATAGTCCAGTTTGTCGCCGCTCCAGCGCCCCTGATCCTGGCGGAACATTTCGATATGCCCACGGGCCTGCACCTCGCCGGTCGTGGTGTTGAGGTCCACCTGATCGGCACGCAAGTCGTGATCCGCATAGCGGATGAACACATTGCCAGACGCCCGGAACCAGTGGTTCGAATCCGCCGACATGTGGTCGGCCGAAATATCCGGGCCGGTCGCCAGCGCGACCAAGCTAGTCTGCGCACATGCGGCCGTCACACCCACCAGAAACGCCACCCACACTGCCGCCACAAGCCGGGTCATGCCATTGTTCATGCGAAATCCCTCTGGTCCCTCGGTTAAGCCCTTCCACGCCAAGCAAACGCGTTACCTTTTAGCAGATACGGGGGGGAAATGGAAATCATTCCGTGCGGCGGCCTGTTATGGGGGCGCATCCCTGTTTGCTTGACCTTGCGCTGTTGTATGGTAGGCCGCAATCGGAGTTCCGGCCCACTTCCGTTGTGCACGCCACGCCTGAAGTAGGCCGGATTTCCATATCCGGCCTCCCTGACGTCTCCCGGGCCGGAACCGGAGTTCCGGCCCACCGAACGCAAGCCTGTAATGAATCAGGGATGCGCCCCTGTTGTGGGCACATGGTCTTTTCCTGAAGCGCCACCTTTCGCAGGCTGGCGGTAGCAAGGTCTTTGTGGGAGTGCGATTTTAGTTAGTGGGAGGAGAAAGATGAGATTCACCACCCGGGTCACCCATGGTCTTTTCCTGAAGACCTGGTTCTGTGGACTCCCCGCCGGGCGGAATCTAGCCACATAAAGCACAAAAGACACAAAAGAAAGCGGTTTTTTTCCGATTTATGTGCCTTTTGTGGCCAACATGAATGGTCTGCACCGATC
>CAIOST010000219.1 GCA_903861045.1 uncultured bacterium
ATGACATGAAAGCCTTCCTCTACGCCCAGTGCGACGTCGTGGGGCTCGGGCACAATGCCTTCAGTGACGAGGCCGTTGCGCTGATCGTACGCTCCTCCGAAGGCATCCTGCGGCGCACCCGCAACCTCTGCATCTCCGCCAGGCTCGAAGCGGTCCGCGACCGCAAACAGGTCGTAGGCATCGAGCCAGCCACAAGGACCATTACTGGAACTGCCCGGGAACGGAACTGGCCGGCAACGCCATTGACTTCCTCATGCGCGTCCGCGGCGCCACCTTTCATGAGGCCATGCAACAACTCACCCAGCCTGCCCTGAGCGAAGTCGATGGGCCAAGGCTGTCATAGAAATTTACGGCCGCTATGACCGCGTTGGGAAAAACAGTTCCAGAAAATCACACCCAGCCGCCCGCAGCCGTCGTACCGCCCACGCGCCGGTACGACGGCCGCGGCAAAACAGGCACAACGTGTACGACCGCCACGGGGACCTTTTACGACATCAGCGCAGGAATCGCAGGCGGTTTACACAGGTTTAATTCGGGAACAGCGTACGGTCAGAATGTGGTCGGTAACATTTACGACATCAGCGCAGGAATCGCAGGCGGTTTACACAGGTTTAATTCGGGAACAGCGTACGGTCAGAATATGGTCGGTAACATCTAACGCCAAGGCGCCAAGGCGCAAGGGCGCAAATCCAGCTGACTGACAGCGTGGCTGCGGTGACTGAAAGAGCACGTCGATTACTCGGTAGAGACGGCGCGGAACTACCTGCGCCTACCAGGCTGGGCCAAAAAACGAAAGCGCTTTCGTTTTTTGGCGCTGGCACCCACCGTTCTGGATCGTCAGCCTGACACCCCCTCGCACGGCGCGCGGCACGAACCACTGCTCGGAATCATCCCTTCCTATTAAGTCCCATCAAAAATCGAAGGTGATGGACCAAGCGGTTTCCGCACCGGCGTCGAGTGCTTGCTCGAAGTAGGGTTCGAACGAGAAGGAGTTGTGATTGCCAAAGATCGGCATCCGCGCGGGCGCGTAGTCCGTGGTCGCCGCCAACAGTCCGAGCTTGGGATGCTTCTGCAGAAAGGTCACCGGGCGATCCGGCTGAATCTCCAGCTCCTGAAAATAGCCGTCTCTCCACGGCAGATTCTTCTGACCAAGGAAGCCGTTGGGCAATAGTTCAAAGCCCGGGTTTTCGGGGATCGTGACCGGTACGTTGAGCTTGCAGGTTTCGCCGCCGGGATACAGCGGCAGGAAGGGGTGAGGGTACCAGCGCAGCGGCATCCGGCCCCGCCCGGTGTTCTTTACGCGCGTCTCCGACCGCAGGGTCCGGCGCACCAGCGTGATCGTGCGGGTAAGTTCCAGCGACCAGCTCCAATGCGCCTGCTGTGTCGCGAACGTCATCGTGGTGGCCGTCTCCTTGACCTCCCAGACGCAGAACGCCTGGTTAGTAATGGGGCACGGATGGGTTTTGCACAGAGCGGGCTTCTTGAACAAGCCGATGCCGATACCAAGCAGCAGGGGGTCGGCGGGGTTATCCGGGTTGCCGAGGTGGGTGTCGAAGGCCTCTGGCAAGCCGGCACCGTCGTACCAGTTGAAGTCATAGGGGTACGTCGGGCCGGCGATCAGATCGCCGAGCCGGTGGTCGGTTACCTGCCAGATGTACCCGCCGGTGCAATAGCGCATGCCGAAACGAGCCTGATCGGCAACCGGGTCGAGCACGGCGACGTTCAATTCGGAGTTGTTGAGCCAGAGCATGTGTTGGTGATAAGCCCCTGCCTGTTGGTTGGTTCCGAACGAGTCAGTGTCTACCTGGGCACCACGACGATACTGATCGTGGCTTCCCGGGTATAATTCGTCTTCACCGTCCCGTCCGGCTCCTTCGCGACATCCCACGCCTTGAAGGTGAAGGAATCCGGGCCGCGATAAGCATTATCCGATTGGTACTCCAGCACCGGCAGGTTGCCGCTGACCCTGCCATGCTGCGGCGGAGCCACGATGCTGAACTGCAGCGGATCATCATCGTCATCACGCGCGGGCAGCCGAAACATGGAATTCAACCCCGACTGGTTGGTAAGGCCGGCATCCCACGCCACCGGCAGGCGATTCGCGCCGCGCGTCACCGTGATGACCACGCTGGTCGAAACGCCCTCGCCCTTGCCATCCCAGACAAACAGGTTCACCGTATTGGTGCCGAACTTGACGTAGGTGTTGCTCACCACCGAGCCTGAAGCGACGCCGCCGCCCCGCTGGTTCTTGTCGGCGAACTTCCAGGAGTACGTGAGCCGATCGTCATCCGCATCCGTGGCCGTCGCCGTGAAGTGCACCGTCAGCGGCGCGGGGCCGGTCGCCGCCGAAACGGCGACCTCCCTGATCACCGGCTCCTGGTTCATGGTGCAGACCAGACGCACGCCCAGATCCGGGGCCGCATAGGGTGGGGGGAATTCCACCTGCGGCCACTGGTCCTTGCGCCGCGAAGCCGCCCGGCAGAACGCCGGCATCGAGTTCCAGGCGCCGCCGCGGATCCCCATGTAATAATCCTTCGCCGAACCCGGGATAAAGGGATCGGTAACGGCGGCCGAGCCCCAGTCGTTGGTCCAGTTATCCCCCGTCCACTCGGCCACATTGCCGATCATGTCGTACAAGCCGAAGGCGTTGGGCTTCTTCTGGCCCACTTCATGGGTGCCGGAATAGGGGGCGTCGGACTGACGTTCACGCCACTTGCTGGTGTCGAACGCCAGCTCGCTGGCGAGACCGCTGTTGCCGCCGTACCAGGCGATCGCGTCCAGCTCCGGCCCGTGGTACATCCCCTTGATCGTGAGGGGGCCGTTGTAGAGCGCGGAGGAGCTCCCGGCGCGGCAGGCGTATTCCCACTGCGCCTCGGTCGGCAGGAGATAGCGCAGCCCGGTCCCTTTCGCTAAACCGTTGAGCTTCGTAACAAATCCGTTCACCTCCATGTAATTCATGTTCTCGACCGGCGCCCGGTCGCCGGCAGATTGGAAATACGAGGGGTTGCTCCCCATGACCCGCTGCCACTGCCCCTGCGTGATCTCGTACTTGCTCATCCAGAACCCCTTGGTGAGCGTCACGGTGTGCAACGTTTCGTTGGGGGCGCGGCCGGCCTCGGACGCGGGGCTGCCCATCTCGAACTTGCCCGGCGGAATCCAGACGAACTCGATGCCGGTGAGCGGCGCGGTCCAGGGCTTGCCGGCTTCCGGCGTCGCCAGCCCTTCGGGGATCGTGGCCGGGACATTCCCTTCCAGCACATCGATCGTGCACTCGCCCCAGTACGTCAGGCCTTTAACGATACGGGGCGCCCCTGAACCGCTGACAATTTCCCGTGTCAGGCGGATCCCCGGCCAGAAGGGCACGAGGCCGCTCTTCTCCGCCTTCCCCAGAGCATGCTGGTCCGGGTAGATCTTGCCGTCCACTTCGGCCAGTACGGTCCCCGCTGCCGGCGGATTCGCGCCGAGGTCGAAGCGGAAGCAGCCGTTCTCATCCGTGGTGGTAGCAACCCGGCGAGCCGCCGTGACGGGGGCGATCTGCTCAATTTTATCCACCACCGGCAGCGCGCCCTCCGGGAAGAAATAGACCGGTGCGCCGACTACGGGCGTACGCTTGCCCGTGCGGGCGACCTTCCAGACGCTGCCGACCACGCCCCCCTCCGGCGCACCGGACGCCGTGAGCAGGCGCATCCCGCGGGCGGGGATATAGACCGGCCCGTACAAGGTAAAGCCGGCGCCCATCTTACTCGTCTGCACATACCCGCCGGTGAGCGGGTCTTTCAGGCAGCCGACCACCATCCCGGCCCGGACGGACTTGTCCTTCTGCGTCCTGAGCTTGATGTTCACCTTAACGTCGGCAGAGCTCACCATGGGTTCGGTATCCACCGATTGCTCGCGGCTCCAGTCGCTAGCCTGCGGGATGCGCGAGGTGTTCTGCCCGGCGATGACGTTCTGCGGGGTCTGTTTGTTCTCCCCGTTGAACAGGTAGGCGGGATTCTCCATGTAGAGCAGTTCCCGCACCGGGTGGTCGCTCTCGTTGACGAGCACCAGCAGGGCCTTCCGGGGCGCCGCCAGCGGCGCGACCGGCCGCAGGTAGAGGGAGACGCGCACACGGCCGGCGGGGTTCTCCGTGGTGAGCGCAAAGTTCTGCTTGGCGTCAGCTTCAAAGGCTTCGCCGTAGCGCACGAGGCCGATACCGAAGTCCTCCGCGCGCCAATAGGGGAGGAACTCGGTGAGGCCATCATTCCGGAAGTAGCCGAACTGTTCCAGCGCGTTGACCACGTCGGCCGCATAGGTACGGTTCGCGAGTCCCGCGACATCCACGCCGATGTCATGCAACAGCGCACGCCCCAGGATCATGTTATCCACGGCGAGGGAGCCGCCCGGCGCGGCGAGCTTGCTGCCGTTCGAACGCAGTTGCGCGGCCAGGGCGGTATGCGGGGCGGCCAGGTACCGGAAGAGCGCCAGGGGGTAGCGGTCGGCGATGGTGTTCGTCGCGGTCAGGGCATCGCCGCCGGCCGGTCCTTCCAGGATGGCGCGCGCGGCGCGGGCTTCGTAGACCGTGCCGGCGTCGGCGCGGACCAGGAGGTTGCTACCGGACAGGGCGGCGCGTGCGGTCGCGTCGAGCGCCGGTGTCGCCGCCGGTTCCTTCCAGGCCTGCCACTGCTGCTGCCGCCGGTCCGCGTCCGGCGGGCGGGAAGGGTGCACCAGGAGTGTGAACGCGGCGGTACGTTCTCCGCTGCCCGGGGACTTGTTGACCAGGGCGATCTTCCAGATCACGCGGGTCGAGCCATCCTCGTTCTTTTTGCGATCCACCGTCATCGAGGGGGTTTTGCCGCCGATGGCGAACCCTTCACCGCCATGGGCGAGCCAGGTGAAGCCGCGGTCCCCGTTGCCCAGGAAGAAATGCTTGATCTGCCCCTTGCGTTTGCTGCCATCGCCCACCGGGGTGGCGCCGTCACTCCAGAGCGTCCCCGGGCTGGATTCGAGCGTGCCGAAATCCGGGGGGAGCGGTTGTTTGCCGGCGAGCAGTTCCGGCAGATCGCCCGCGATCACCGTATCCACCGGGCCGCTGAGCTCCATGATCAGGTCGAGCCGCTCGAGATCCGTTCCCTTGGCATCGTAGGTCAGTTGTCCGGTCAGGGAGCCGTCGGCCGCATACAGCAGCGCCAGCCGCCCCTTAAGGGCCCCCGCCTGCCAGGTGGAGACCGCCTCGACCCCCTTGTCGGTCTGGTTCAGCGTGGCCGGCGCGTCGGCCGTGAGGGGGACGACGGTTTTATCGAGTGTGGCCTCGAGCCGCATCGGGGCGGCCAACTGGGGGCCGCGCGAGATCATGCGCAGCAGGGGCGCCGACCACTTCTTCTCGGCGCGGAAGGCCAGCGGGATGCTGTTGGTGGTCGCGATGATCTCCAGTTGCGCTGGCAGGCCGACGGGGTCGACCTGAAACAGATGCATTGGCATCTGGACCACCCGGTTCGACGCGGCCGGCTCGGCCGCGCCGGCCGGCCCGCCCCCCATCGTCAATACTAGGGCGGCAACCACCGCCGCCGCGCCGGACACGGAACCGAACAAGCTGGTCCTACTCTTCATGGTACAACCTCTCACTTTTCTCTACCTAAACACAAAAATACGACAGCGAAAGTCATGTTGCTACGGCCGGTGCTCCGCATAGAGGATCCGGTAATCATGATACGGGACGAACACCGGGCCATACCGCTCGGCCTGATCTCCGGCCTGCTGAATCACGGCATCCGTCTCGAAGTCCCGCAGTGCCGGTGCGGCCGCGTTCGCGCCCCCGTCCTGCCAGACCCCCTTGAGGATCTCGGGCACCTTCTTGCGCGCGAAGATCGCGCCGCTACGCAAGGTGTTGGCACCGCCGAGCAGGCGCTTAGCATCCAGCAGGTTCAACGGCAGTTCGCTGTCACGCTCCGACTCGTTGAGGATCACGAAGATCGCCTGGTACCCACCCTTGCTCCCCGCCAGCGGGCGGCGGTAGACGGTCACGCGCAGCTTGCTCTGATCCTGCGGCTTGTCGCCCATGCGCACCAGCGCATCATTGCGCCAGAACGGGAGTTTTTCGACGTCGTCATCGCGGAAGAAGCCGAACTTGTCCAGCCGGTCGATCAGCCGCAGCGCCTGGTCCATATCCTGGAACCACCCCTTGGGCCCGCCACGGTTCAGGACGCTGGTCGCGTTGCGCGTGACGCCGAAGTCATGCAGCAGCGCCAGCCCCAGCTTCTGCCGGTCGAACCGCGGGTCGTCACCCGGTCCCACCGGGTTGCGGTCCGGGATCAGGGTGGTGCAGACGCCGGCGTAGTTCATGGCCAGCGTGCGGTAGAGGGGGTTTGAGTAGCGCTCGATCAGGTCGACGTCATACGCGCTTACATCGGCGCCGACCGCGCGCGTCAGGGCGGTGTTCCAGACGTAGGACTCCAGCAGGCGGCCCGTATTGTTGGCCTTAACCTGCTGGCGCGGCGGAACATTCTCCACCGCCGCCACACGGGCCAGGCGCTTGTACAGGTCGCGCATATGGAAGGCCATGAACGCGGGCTGCCAAGGCAGTTCATTGGTACTGATCTGGCTCCGCGGCCGCAGATAGGCCTCATCCATCGACAGGTTATGGGAGACGGAGATCGGGCTATATTCATTATACCACCAGCCGGTCCGGCGGCCGAAGCTGATCAACCGGCTCAGATAAAAGGTGCCCTTATCCTCAAAGAGCCGATCCATGTCGGGCAGGTTCAACGCCTCGGCGCCATTTGCGAAGCCATACCGGAAATACGGTGGCTCATCGTTGCGCCAGACCGTGCGTTGTTCGCCCGGAATCTGCGTCGGAGCGCCGGCGGCGTCCTTCCACCACGCCAGGAGCTTCTGGTCCTCCATGATGTAGGTGTAGAGATCCGGCGACTCATTCCAGTTGAGGGTGGCATGAATTTCCATCATCGCCCACATCTTGCCGACCGTATAGTGCCAGGCCTGCTGGCGGAACTTCTCGGGCTTGGGCTTCGCCGGATGGGTGAGAATCGAGAAATCAATGACATGCCGCCCCTTGACCTCCGTCGGGTGATTCACAAAGGCCACGCGCCAGGTCACGGCCCCGCTCTTGTCCCGCTCCAGCTGCATGCTGGAACCGTTGCGGTTCAGGAGCCAGCCGCGGTCGCTGTTGCAGTAGAAGGACCAGCCGCGATCCGCACTGCCGAACCAGAACGACGGCACAAATTTCGAATAGAACAGCTCCATCTGGAGATTCGCGCTGTCCCATATGACCCCGGGCTTGTTCGACAGGCCGCAATCGCCGGTATCCGAACCGGTATCGCCCAGCCCCTTGCCGGTATCAGAGACCGCCAGGTCCACGAAGCCGGCGATGTCCGTCACCAGTTCCATCCGGTCAATCCTGGCCGACGTCTCGCCGCCGTAGCGCAGGGAGGCCCGGAAGGAGCCGTCGCAATCGTAGCGCACCTTGAGTTCCGCCGGGACCGGGCCGATTTGCAGGGTGGAGGCATACTCGATTTCGCTCTTGCCGCTCCGCATGAGCTTGGCGGGGGTGACCACCGTGGCCGCCACGCGCTTGCCGTCCACGACCGCCTCCAGCCGCATAGGGGCGCGGAATTGCTCGCCGCGCCCGATGGTTTGCAGGACCTCGGCCGGCACCGCCGCGGCGGCGCGCAGTTCCAGTGGCAGCTCCCGCAGATCCGGCCGGATCTCGATCTGCGCGGGGAGGCCGGAAGCGTCGAGGGTAAAGCGGTGCTTCAGCGTCTCGAACCCCTTGTCCGTCACACGCAGCGGCACGAACGGCTCCCAGACCTCGTCCATGAGCCCGGTCTGATTGTCCATCCACGAGGCCCGCTGGAAACTCTCGGTTTTGACGGCGCCCCCCACCCGTTCCCGGCCCGCGATACCCTCCCGCACCTGGCCGGCCGTCGAATCTTCGACCCCCGGGAGCGTGGAGAACTTGTCGGCCTTGGTGGCGGTCGTGCCGGCTGTGCTCCCGGCGTTAAGTTTGATAAACGGCTCCTTCTCGACCTGCTCGCCGACGATCTTCATGTTCTCGTCGAACATCAGCGCGGTCACGTTGTACGTCTCGCCCGGCATCAGGTTGGTCGCGATCACGTCAAACATGGCGTAATCGCCGATTACCGGCGCCTTGAACTCATGCACCACGCGCTCCTCGCCGTCCACGATGTTGTTGATGACCAACTGCGCCTCGACCGCGGTCTTGACCTCCTCCTTGACGCCCACGATGCCGCGGTCCAGCACGGCCATCAGGCGCTTTGTGTACGGCGAGACATCGAGGCGGAAGTCGAAGAATGGGATCCGTTCCGGGCGCAGGGTCTTGATCACCTCCAGGCGCCGCTCGCGAAACGACTTCCTCGGCTGTCCTGCCATGCCGCCGTCCATGAGGTGGGCTTTCATCAGCCGGGTGCGGAACAGGCTGCGGGCGGGCGTGCCCGCGCTCCGCACGTCGAACCAGAGCACGTTGTTTTCAAGCGTCAACTTGGGGTTCTGGTTGCGCAGCTTGATCTTGCGCGTCTCGCCCGGTCTGAGTTCGACGAGGCCGTTGGGAATTTCCGGGTCGTTGTAACTCGAGTAGGCCGACCCTTCCGCGCTCTCGACGTGGAAGCCGAGGCGCACCGTTTCCGAGCGGGTGTTATGGTTCTTGAGGGTCACGTCCAGCTCGATCCGGTTATCCATGATCCGGCCGAGTTCGTTGACCTGAATCACAGGGGACTGCGCGTCGAAGATCAGCTTGGTCTGCATGGTCTCCCAGTCCGTGTCGTCGAAATTGTTGAAAAAAGCGCCATTGCCGCCGATGCCACGCGCACACCAGAAGCGGTAGGCCGTCCCGTCTGGGGGCGGAATCTGGACCAGGGGGCGGCCGGTCTCGTCCTGGCCCGCGTACCCGAGGTACTGCAGCGACTTTAACGGAATCCGGTATTCGATCACCCAGTTCTTGTCATCCGCGACGGTGCGGATGTAGGCACCCGAGGTGTATTTGAAATCGGACTTGCCTTGGCCGTAATGCCAGTCGTTGATGGTGCCGATCGGGTTGACATCCCAGCGCAACAGCCCCAGCTTCTGGCCCAGCTTCAGATCTTCCACCGGGCGGATTTCCAGCTCGGTGTGATCGTCATTGAGCGTGCCGTAGAGCGGGTGCATCAGGGTGTCCGGGAAACGGCCGCGGGCCTTAAGCCAGGAACCTTCCGGGAAGACCGGCGAGATCATGCAGAAATAGAGGAATTCACGGTCAAACCCGGCATACACCTTGAGTTGGGTTTGATGCGGGGCCAAGTGGGTGAAGATCCCGTTGTCGGCATCGTACCGGAAGGCCGACAGCGCAGAGGCGTCATCCCACTCCCCCGGCTGCATGATCCCGTCGATCTCAGGCGGCTTGCTCAGGAACGGCACGCGCAAGATCGGCGTATCCACCCGGCTCGCCTCGCCGTACGATTTGGGGACTTCCAGCGCCTCCTGGGCCATGGCCGCCCCTGCGGCCATCAGGACCACTGTCAGACCGGCCTGTGCCAGCAACCGGGACCTATGCATTGCGGATCGTATCATCGCCTTACCCTTCTACTGTTTATTCAAGCCGGCCTGTCGCAAGCGACAGCGCCTGTGCCGCCCGCCGGTGCGCTTCGTCCAAGCGCCCGTCGTGCCATTACCGCCCGCCCCCCGGCCAGCCCTGCAAGACCGGGCTGGTCTCCTCTTCCTGCCGCACGGAGTTCCATTTCGCGGCCTCCGGCGCCGTGCGCGCCGCGCGAAAACCGTAGAGTTTGCCCCGTTCCGGATCGTTGAGGTTCGCGTCGAGCCGGCAGGAGGTGCACCACATCGGTCCGCGCAATTCAGTGATCCCGCAGGCCGCCTCCTGGCCGTTGCGGACCCCCGTGCCCTGCGCCGACTTGTTGAGCGGCCAGTCGCCCGGCCAGTTGGTGGGCGAGCCGCTGCCATGCGTGCCGCGGTATGCCAGGCCATTGGTGGTGGCAACCGTGACCACCATTTCGCGCGGGTGCGCGTTGTACCGTCCCCCGCCGTAACTGCCGCCCCAGAAGGAGTTCCCCGCCTCTTCGCGCGCGGGCAGGCGCGGCCCGCGCAGGGCCTTCTCGTTCTCCAGCTCCGTCATCGGCCGCAAGCCGGACCAGGCCGCAAAGGCGGTGGCATCGTCCCACTTCAGCCACCAGGTGCAATGGCTCTTCAGGCGTCCGTGGTGGAACTCGTAAGGGTTCTCGGGGTCGGTGGATTTGACGATAGCGCCCGACCAACCGGCCTCCGTAGCGTGGTTTCCCTGCTCGTGATGATATTCGCCCTGATCCGGCGGCAGCGAACTGAGGAAGCTGGCATAGAGGGCCTGCGGCATCGGGCAGAACATCATGTAGAAGGCCCGGTAGCCGTTGGGGAACGAGGCCGGGATCTCGCCGCCGTCCGGTGGCTCGGCGGAGCGCGCCCAGAGCCGGCCGGGCGTCTTGCCGGTCGGAATCGCGTTGGAACTGGTCACGCGGTACGGGGGTAACTCGTCGGCCGCGGCCACCTCCTCATGAATCACCATGGTGGCGCCGCCCATGCTGATGCGCTCCTTCTCGGCGCCCCGCTTTTTCTCCGGCTGGAACGTGTAGAAGGCACCGCTCTCCGTGGCGCCCGAGCCCAGGGAATAGGGGCCTTCCGCGACGTAGATCATACGGATCCCGTACGCCTTGATCGCCACCTTCGTGTCCGGCTTGACCCCCTCCGCCTTCGTGAGATCCCACAGGACCGTGAGTTTCGCGCCAGAGGCCGTCCCCATCCCGTGGTCGGCCCGACGCACGAACGCGCCGGTGAACCCGTCCGCACCGTCCGGGACCTGGAAGTCGAACTGCGTATCGCCGGCGGCGGTGAAGGTCTTGCTATCCTTGGGGGAACACCCCCAGTCAAAGGAGAGCGGGGCCGCGGCCCCCTGACCGTAGCCGGATGGATTCAGCACCTTATCCGCCTTCAGGAAAACATGCCGCCAGGTCTGCTGCGCGTCCCCTTCTACGCGGTACTTGAAGAAGATCCAGGCCGCGTCATGGTTGACATCGTGCCGCCAGGAACCGGTCCAGCCGATGTCGAACTGGATGACCGCGGTCCCCGGATCGCGCGGGAGCAGGCTGATCCTGCTGAAGTAGACGTGCTCACTGAGCGGGCTCTTGCTAGGCTGCTGCACGGGCACCAGCAGCTGCGCCGGCGCCGCGCCCGCGGCCAACAGGGCCGCGAACAGCCAGCCGTAAACCGGCAAACGCCTCGTGGCGTTCGCGCGGCACCGTGACATCGCCTCCATCCCTCGTTTCGCATGCGTCATTTTTCTTGATTCCTTTTCCGCCATCGCACATGTGCCCGACTGAACCCGCAACCCTTGCGGCGCCGGCCGCGCGCTACGGCGCGCCCTGCAGCCACGGACTCACTTCGCGTTCATTGCGCACCGAATTCCACTTTGCCTCCTCCGGTGCCGTTCGCGCCGGGCGGCAACCGTACGTGATAAAGCGCTCCGGATCCGCCAGCGCCGCATCCAGACGGGAGGAGGTGCACCACATGGGACCCGCCAGCTCACCTGGACCGGAGGCCGCCTCCTGTCCGCCGCGCACGCCGGTGCCCTTGGCGTCCTTCCTGGGCCAGTCCGCCGGCCAGTTGGTCGCCGTGCCGCTGCCGTGCGTGCCGCAGTAGGCCAGGCCGTTGGTCATAGCGACCGACACCACGATCTCGCGCGGATGCGCGTTGTAGCGACCGCCGCCGAAACTCCCCCCCCAGAACGAGGTCCCCGCCTCCTCCTTCATCGGCAGGCGCGGGCCACGCAGCGCCTTCTCAAATTCCAGTTCCGTCATCGGGCGCAGACTGGCCCAATCGTCGTACGTGGCAACGTCCGCCCAGCACATGTACCAAAGCGCCTTGCTCTTCCGGGCCCCGAAGCCTTGATAGGTGTAGCCGCCTCCCGCCCCCTCCGGCGTCCGCGAAATCCGGCCATGACACGGAAACCCCTCGGGGTGAAAGCGTTCCTCCGCCACGTCGGGCTGCAGCAGATCCAGGCACTGGGCATAATGGCTGGGAACCAAGGGGTACCTGGCCATGTAAAAAGCCTTGTATCCGTTGGGAAAGGCGGCCGGGATTTCGCCGTCTTCCGGCGGTTCGGCGCCGCGCGCCCAGAGCCGGCCGGGTTTCGTACCCGTCGGAATCGCATTGGTACTGGTGACGCGATAAGGGGGGAGCAGTAGATCGTCACCACCCACCCCGTCCTTGATGATCATGGTGGCGTTCCCCTTGACGATCCGCTCCTTCTCGGCGGCCTGCTTCTTCGCGGCGCTGGTCTGATAGAAGGCGGCCGACTCACTGGCGCCCGAGCCCAGGTAAAAGGGGGCTTCGGCCACATACAGCATGATGATCTCATGCGCCTTAATCTGTACATTCGTGTCCGGCTTCACGCCCGGAGATCTCGTCAGATCCCACAGGACCCTTAGCTTGCTGCCGGACGCGCCTCCCATGCCGTGATCGGCCCGGCGCACGAACACGCCGGCGCGGACCTCCTGCATGGCGCCACCCGGGCCCGGTATACGGTCCACGGGGACCATAAAATCGAACTGCGTGTCGCCCGGCGCGCTCCAGGTCTCGCTCCCTTTCAAGAACGTGGGTTGCCGGCCGGAGAAGTCCTGGCCATAGCCAGCCGGATTCAGCACCCGGTCCGCCGACAGAAATAGATGCCGCCACCCCCCCTTGGGCGGATCGTTCTCGGTCCGGAACTTGAAGAAGATCCAGACGGCATCGTGGTTGACATCGTGCCGCCAGGAGCCCCCCCAGGCCAGGTCGAACTCGATCACGGCCGTCTTTTCATCGCGCGGAGTCAGCGTGACGTTGTTGATATGCGCGTGCATGCCATACGCATACCCCGTCTCGATGTACGGCGGGGGCGTAGGGAGCAGAATCTGCGCCCGGGACGTGGCGGCCAGCAGCAGGCCGGCCAGAACGGCGACCCGCCGCCGCTGTGTCTGCCATACTCGTGGTTGGATCATGGTGACCATCCTCATCCCGGGACCCGAGCGCCTACGGCGCAAAATCGAACTTGGGGTAATAGGGGCGCAGGAACGGCTCGGTTCGTTCCGGCCCCCACTGGAGACGTCGCACCTGCGGCACCGGCAGCAGCTCATTACCATTGCGCTTGACCGTCATGTTGCCGTCGTCGTCAAAGAAGTTAAAGTAATACACGCAAGGCTGTTCGGACCCCACCCCGAAATCCGCGAACGGCAGGCGCCATTCGTACCGGGTGACGCCCGCGGCGTCATCGCGCTTGACGACACACGCGCCGCTCTTGAGGAGCGCTTCGTTCGGGCCATCAAACTGCGCGACCGCCACGCCGTTGCTGGTCAAGGCTGCACCGAGATTCCACTGGACGGCCTCCTGGTTGACCAGTCCGATCTGCATACAGTCGCCGATGTAGATCTCGTTGCCGGTTTTTTCATTGCGCTGCCGGTCATCGGTCACTTCGGCGGCGAGCAGGAGCGCCGTGCCGTCCGTTGCCAGCCAGGCTTTGGCGCTGAAATCCTTCGGGCCGTGCCACCAGGTCTTCGTGAAGACGGACGGGTAGCGCTCATGCACCGGGAAGAGGAAGACGGACGAATCGAGGACGGCCACCGGTTTCAGCTCCGCCCACTCGTCCAGCGCACCGTCAAGCTGGAACGACTTGGACAACCGGGGTAGCCGCCGGACTTGCACATCCAGCTCACCGGTGACCGGTGCCACGGCGGCATCCCCGGCCGGCGAGGTGCGCGCGCCGCGCCAGCCGGCGAACGTCCACCCCCCATGGGGTCCGCCGCCGGTGCCGCTAAACCCATGCCGGTCGGCATTGGCGGTGACCGCATTCATCCGGCCGCCGATGAGCAGATGAACCGGCGCCCACGCGGCGCCGTAAAAGTAGTCGCTACGCAGGATGGCGCCGCGCAGATCGGTCGGCCAATCGGCCGGGAGGGGCTCAGGCACGCCCAAGCCATGCGTCCCCTGGAAGGTGCGGCCGGTCGCGCTGGCAATCGAGACCGGTCGTTCGTACACGCCGGCTACCCCGGTGTCCCCGACACCATAGCAGGAGGGCATGGCATCATTCGGAATGGCCGGCCGGACGCCGCGATACATCTTTTCGAACTCCAGCTCCGTGGACGGCCGGAGGCCGGCCCAGGCGGCAAAGACGGCGCCGTCCGTGAAGGAGAGCCATTGGGTCAGGGTGTCGGGGTCGGGCGCGGAGTACTTGTCCGCCGGCGCGACCCCATCGCTCCGGATATTCATGCCATGCCCGTGCGGGTAGAAACGCTTCTTGGCCTGCGCCTCCGTCAGGGTGTTAAGGAACTCGGCATATTGGCCGGCCGTGGGCGCGATCCGTTTCATGGAGTAGAAAGCCGCGAACCCCTTGGGGAACGCCGCAGGAAGCTCACCGCCGTCCTCCGGGGTGAAATTGACCGCCCAGAGGGCGCCCTTCTTCGTGCCGGTCGGGATGGCGTTTTCGCTCTCGATCCGGAAGGGTGGCGGATCGGCCCGGGTCATGCCCGCCGCCCAGCTATCGACATCGCCGCCGTTCCGCCAGGGGAGCGGCACGGCGGTATCCTTCGCCTTGCCGTTGTGCTTGTAGAGCCAATTCTGCTCCGTCCCGCCCGACCCCTTGCCCGCAAACTTGGCGGGCAAACCGTTGCCGCGGCCGACGTAGAACGCACCCTCGGGAATGAAGACCATCTCAATGCCGATCGCCTTAATGCTCGCCTTAGCGGGGTCCGTAACCCCCTTGAGCGCTTTGCGGTCCAGCACCGCCGTGACCTTCCGGGCGGAGGTCAGCCCGTCGCCCGGTCCGGCGCGACGCACAAACAGGCCGACCCGGTCCTCCGGCACGACAAACTCGAGGGGTGTGCCGCCCTGTTCCTGAACGAACCCGGCCGGATTCAGGACCTTGTCGGCCAGGAGGCGGGCATGCTCCCAGCCCCCGTCCCCGCGCACCTTGAAGAAGACCCATACGGCATCGAAGGCGTTCCCGTACCGCCATGAGTTCGTCCATGCCATATCAAACGTGACCGTGGCCGAGTCCGCATCGCGCGGCGCCAATGCTACATTACGGATGCGCAGCCCGGTCGCCGCCTCACCCGTCACAACCGCCATTTGGTTGGACGACTCGACGGCCGCTTCCTCCACTACATCGCTCTTCCCGGTGACGTCCGCCTTTTTGTCGGCCTTCTTCTCCGTCGCCTTCTGCGCATACCCCGCGCCGGCCGTGACCAGGAGGATGCCACAAGCGATCAGGATCGCCGCACATCCACTTCCGCGCGCCCCGTACAACGCCCCATCTTTCGGCTTCCCGGCCGCCTGACCAACCTGCGTTGCATCGGCTGTGCCGCCCGTTCGCGTCATTCGTTGCATCTGTTGCTCCCTTGCGCTGGTCCCTGCGGCCGCATGCGGCCTTAAAACGCGATGCCCATTGGCATAGGCTGATATAAGAAGCAGGAATAGTACCAACATGCCGGAATGAATATAAAGAATAAAGTTACCGCCTTGGCCGTGCTGACTATTCGTCCGCAATCGCAGGCGTTGAACGGAAAGTCCGGTCATGCGGACGCTCCGCCGCGTCCCTCCCGCAGACACCTTCCATGCGCGCTTTGATGACGTTTTATGCACGAACTTGCGCACTCCCGCAAATGAGTGCGCATAAAAGAACGCACATGTGCTGACTGTCCCACGCATCGGGTCGCAGGACGGCATCCTTTGCCAGGTGCCTGCGCACCCGTTGGACGCAACTCTGGACCGTATCGAGGGTCATCACCATGCACGCAGCCTAGCACGCCTGCAGCCTGCACCCCCCCACCAATCATCCGTTGTAACTGCTCAGGTAGCCGCCCCAAAGCGGGCGGCTACCTGAGAGTAATAGGCTGGTGCCAGATACCGACACCCGAGGCGAGGATCATGCGGTATTAGTCGTCGGCACGAAGGGCCTGCCGAGAAACACACGTTGTAGAGCCGGATATATCCGGCTCGTTCCAATTTCAGCAGCAGCGTGCGCGCCGCCATGTCCTTGGCCCGGCCCTGCGCGTTACGCCAGTTCCAGCACGCACACAGTTCCTGGCTCAGACGCGTGCGGTTCCACTCGGGATGGGCGGCAAGCCAGTCGCGGATCAATCCAATATCGGCCTCCCCGACTTTTCGCCCTTGCATGACCATGACATCTGCCATGCCCGAATGGCAGGCAACCGCCGAAGTAGCTACGGGGCCGACTGCGGCGCGCGGCCCTGTTTGCGCGCCCAGTCGGCCTGGCGGGCCATGCCCATCAGGATATTGACGTCGTCCGCAGTGACGGCACCGCGGGAGAAGACCCGCTGCACCCCCTGCATCATGTGGTCAGCCTTATCCGGCTTCATGAAGCCGATCTCCAACAGCAGTTGCCGCCACATTTTCATCATCTGGCTGCGATGCCCCGCCGTGGCCGCCACAGATTTCTCCTGTGGCGGCTCATAGGTGCCACGCACCAGGAAAAGCTCATAGCAGCAGAGCATGACCGCCTGGGCGAGGTTGATCGAGACATACTCGTTGGCCGACGGGATCCGGATCAGGTGCGTACAGACGCCGATCTCCTCGTTGCACAGCCCTTTGTCCTCGCGGCCGAACACCAGCGCCACGGTTCCGGTGGTCGCCAGTTTCGCCAGTTCCGGCGCGCTTTCACGCGGCGTGCGCACGTGCTGCCGGTAGAGCCCCAAGCGGGCCGTGGTGCCGGCCACGGCCACACAGTCCCCCACCGCCTCGTCCAGCGTGGCAAACTCCCGCCGCCCATCCAGCAGATCCAAGGCATGGCAGGCCAGACGCCGCCCCTCCTCCCAACCATCCACAATCCGCGGCGCTACCAGACACAGATCCCGCAACCCCATGTTGGCCATGGCGCGACAGATCGAGCCGACATTGCCCGAAAAGAGCGGTTCCACTAATACGATACGAAAAGCCGATGAATCATTCATAAATGGGTACTCACAACCTGCCCGACTGCGACACCTGCATCCAGATCACCCAGACCAAAAACACGGCGGGCGGCAGGCCGGCCAGCAACATCGTGCCAAGCAGCGCCCGCTGTTGCCCCCGGGAGCTCTCCTGGTCGGCAAACAGCGCCCGCATGACCTGCACCAGCGAAGCAAAACAGCTCGCCAACCCCAACACTACACCGGCGGAGGCCACCTGCTGCGGGATCCAGACCAGGAACTCCTGCGCCGCGGTGGCCACCCCACCCAGCGCAAAGAGAAACGCCCCGGCCATAGCCAACAGCCACGCCTGCTGAGCGCCTCGTACCATGTTCGCTTTTTCCATAGACGCAGCACTCCATCAAGCATGTACGCGGTTCTGACGCCTCGCCAGCGCTGGCGGATAGAACACCTGCCACAGGAAGAGCCCTTGCGGTGCCGCCGTAGGTACCCGTGCGGTACGCGGGGCGCGCTGCGCGAGCAGCGCCGCAACCGCCTCCGGCGCTTCCGCCCCCTCGCCCACCCGCAACAGGAAGCCGACCATGCTGCGCACCTGCTTGTACAAAAACCCGCTCCCCCGCACCCGGAAGCAAAGCAACGATCCCTGGCGACGTACCCGGAACAAAAACACCTGCCGCACCGTACTCTCCACCAACCGGTCAGGATTGGCCGTGAAGGAGGCGAAATCATGCTCGCCCACAAACCGCGCCGCCGCCTGCTGCATGGCCGCCAGATTCAAGGGGCGGTAGCAATGTCCCACATAGAGCCGACGCTCCGGCGGGAGAATCGGGTCATTCCAAACGAAATAGCGATACTCCTTGGAGATCGCGCTGCGGCGCGCGTGAAAATCCGCGACCACCGGCCGCACCGCGTGCACGCGGATATCCGGCGGCAGACGTGCATTCAAAGCCCGCAAAAGCGCCGCCGCATCCATGCGCGTGACCAGATCCACATGGGCCACCTGGCCGCGCGCATGCACGCCCTGATCCGTACGCCCGCTACCATGCAGCTTGACCGGCACACCCACCAACCCCTGCAGCACCTGCTCCAGGGTCTCCTGCACGGTGACACCATTCGGTTGCACCTGCCAGCCGGCATAGGCGGTGCCATCATAAGACACCGTCAGGCGGAAGCGGGTTGTTGCTAGTGCGTGGGTAGGATGCATGAGCGGCGCGGATTCACTCCAAGGTCCAAGAGGGCGCCTATCATCCCTGTTTTCAGGTTGTCCGCCAAGTACGAACCGCAGCGCCGCCAATCTACGCCCCCTGCCAATTACCCAGCAGGACAGGCCCGCCCTCCCCGTCAGACTCGCGGTCAAAGGTATGCAGATGGCCGGCAGGCTTGGGCTGGCGGCCCACGACCAGGACGCTATTGGTCGAGCCAAAGGGGTTAGGCACCTGTTCCACGCCGACTGGCCCGTTGCGCCACATCCCATTCACAAGGAACTTGTATTCGTATCTTCCCGCCGGCAGCAACACCATGTTGGTATAGACCCCGTTGCCATTCTCAGCCAACCGCAGTGCGGTGGGATGCCATTGATTGAATGTTCCCGTAACATGTACCGCGGCCCCGCTGGGCGCATGCACCTTGAAAAGCACCCATTCCGCGACCGGCGCCTGCTGCAGATGGCCCAACAGCTTCTGCTCATAGTCCGTCGTGCCGATTTGCGACAGGTGCACCTTCGGGCTCTTTTTGATAATCTCACGCGTTAGATCCACCCTGATCTCGTGGTCTGGCCAACTGACCTTTGTCAGCCAGTGGGGCGAGACGAGCACCAGCCGGTCCGGCAGCCACGCCTGCATGTTCACCACCAAATAGCGCATGCTCCACGTCTCATCATCGAACAGGGCGTCATGCACCTGACCCAATAAGCCATCCGCGGCGCGCACGCGGCAGTTCGTGACATCCCGTAGACCGCGTACCTGCGGCTCAAGTTGGCGTACCCCAACGTGCGGGGAGGCGGTGGTCAACGTACCGAGGCCATCAGCCCCCGGTGATATTTCCAGCCTGGGTAGCTCATAAAAGCCACCGACCCAATAAACCGGCCACAAGTAATGCCGGTGCAAGGTCACCTCATGCTGGCGCGTCACAGGCCGTGCGATATCCGCGACGGGACTGTTACAGATCTGCCCGAGGGTGTGGTTTGCCTGAATAACGTGCGCCTGCCAGTCAGGCTGTCTGAGGGCGGCCACGGAAAGCAGCACCGTCCGACCGGCTGACCGCGCCATCTTCACGGCCAGATAGCGAATGCGCCAGGTCACATCATCAAAATAGAGCTCCACGACTGTGCCCACATCCCCATCACTGGCGCGGACCGTGCACCCCAGGCACTCACTGACTTTATGCGTCATAACACACCCCCCCCTGAACCGCCTTTTGTATGTTACAAAGATACACCTCTTTGCCAAATTCTGCCATGGAAAAAAGGGGTGCGGGGCATGGTCTTTTCCTGAAGCGCCACCTAACGCAGGCTGGCTGTAGCAAGGGCTTTGTGGTAACCGCAGAAGCCGCTTTTGTGTATGCTAGCAGTGGCAAGGTGTTGGTTGGCAGAGGATTTGGACACGGGCAGGA
>CAIOST010000220.1 GCA_903861045.1 uncultured bacterium
AACTACCCGGTTTGGCAGATGGATGACGCTGTTTGCGGAGCTGCCGGGGATGCCACGCTGAGTTTTACGCCCCCCAAAGGGCGGCATTCCGTCACTGTGCGCTGCGGTAATTCGTTGGCCAGGATGATTATTGACGTTCTCTATCTGGACATTGCGCCGCGCTCCCTGGACCTGGTGGCGAATCGCAATGACACGGCCACGCTCTCGCTGTCTTCCGATTCCTACGCGCCCAGCGGCGTTCAGTGGCTGCCTTTGGATGGCACCGGCCCCTTGGTCAATCAGAGTCCCAGCACGGCCTTTCTGCAGAGCGACTTCGCTTCGAAAATCAGGGGGCCGTATCGCTACCAGGCGCAGTCACTGGATTTGCCGCGCTATGCTTCCGGCGAAACGACCGTCAACGTCTGGCGCGTGGAGATCGCCGCGCCGGCGTTGCCGGACCTGGGCAGCGTCTATGCGGAATGGACCCTGGAGCCGGATTGCCTGGGAAATTATGACTGGCGGCATGCTATCACGCGCCTCGATGATGCCAAGATCCAGGTAGCCATTCCGGCAGGCGGCACGCATCTCGACCGCGACAGTGGTAACTGGGGCATGCTCTCGTTCAAAACCAACGTCTGCTGGTCTATTCCGTGGGCTGTTGCCCGGAGCCCCTCCCTCCACCCCTTGCAACCCGACGACATCTACATCGTGGCCACCAACCAGTCGCCCCCGTCGGTGGTTATCCATGTCTCCGAGAATGTCGGCAAGTACGACATCCTCGCCTGGGCGGAGGACACCCGCGATGTCACGCTTTCGTTGACAAAATCATGGTATCAGGGCGATGTGAGTTGGCAGGTCGATGCCGCGTACTCCTCTGTTTGGCCGCAGCGTTTGCCGCCGCCCACGCCGCAAATTTTGACGGGAGGACAGACCGCCACTTCGCTGGTCCTGCGCGTCTCGCAGCGTGTGGACGGGTTCAGGGTGACGGCACGGTGTGCGGCGAAGCCGGAGTGTTATGATGCCGTGGTCTTTTCCCCCTCCTTTGGCGATAGCCCTTGCGGCGGTGAGGACCGGCCAGCCGCGCCGGCACCGTTCACCCCCTCTCTGCCCTTTGTTGAGTCGTTTGAATCCAACTGGAAGATGACGGACATGGTGTCAACGGCCTTGACGCTTGCTTCATCAAATCTTGCCTCGATCGGTTTGTGGCAGGGCGAAGGGGTGCTGGGCGCAGCGCTGGATGGATCTTCTCCTTTTCATGTACTGCCAGGTTTGCCGTTCGTCTTGTCGCAGACGGCGGACACTCCGTTTTTCTATTACGATTCCATGATTGAGCTCTACTCGCAGATGGCGAGTGTGCAGCCGTTGGCCACTCATGATCCATATCCCGGCGGTGAATCCCTCATCAACCAGATGGTGCGTAATCATTGGGTTTGGCAAACCAAGGCTGTCGGCGTGATGGATGGCAAGGCCATTGCCGGCAACCCGGATTTCGATCACGCACGTGGCACGATCGCCTGCCTGGTTCCCAATCCGCTTTGTGGTGCTGACAATGAAAGCAAGTGGTCGCAGTATCGACTGGCGGCACCCCCCAACGCCCAGCCGGGCGATGGTTTCGGCGCGGCCGTGGCGCTGTGGAATCAGTGGCGCACCCCCTTGCCGGGTGGCGATGCTGGTGCCATCGCCGCCATCGGCGCGCCCGGCAGCGCGCTGGCCGCCACTAACGCGGGTGCCGTCTACGTGGTCCCTGCCGACCATGGCGGCGGCGAAGCTGGCAGCACCTGGGGCGATCTTGTACGCGACCGACTTGCTACCAACGCCCCCCTGCTGGCGGATGATGCCGCAGCAGGCGATGCCTTCGGTGCCGCGGTGGCCATAACGTCCAACCGGCTGGTGGTCGGCGCCCCCGGCAAACTTGCCGGCGGGCTTCGTACCGGCGGTGCCTATGTCTTTGACCGTGTTAACGACGCCTGGGTGCCGTCTGGCCGCCTGACGCCGACGAACGGCACGGACCAGGCCGGCTTTGGCACCGCTGTCGCGCTTAGCGCGGACGAAATCTTTGTCGGTGCCCCGCAGCAGGATGGCGTCGGTGCGGTCTACGTCTTCCGCCTCCTCAACGGGCAATGGGTGGCTACGGAGCAGATCCAGCCGCCGGCTTTGTCGGCCGACGCGCGCTTTGGCGCGGCGCTGGCCGTGGCGCCGCCCACCAATCAGGCCGGCCCGCCAACCTTGGCCATTGGTGCCCCCGGCCCGAAGAATCAGACCGGCACCGCCGGTGCCGTCTGGTTCTTCCGCCGCCTGGACGAACACTGGCAGTTCGGCGAACGCCTAACGCTGTCCAATGCCAATCGCTGGGGCGAGTCGGTCTCCGGCGGCGGCACCTACTGGGCAGGTGCCGGCATGGGCTGCGCCGCGTTCCTGGAGCAAAAGGGTGTGTTTTGCGGACCGTTGCAGGGGCAACGCGGCTGGGAAGTGTCTGACCCTGCGCTGGTCGTGGTCCAGACCAACACACTCTGGCAGGGGCGTGCGGCCTTGGAACTGCGCCCCACGTCCAATCAGGTTGCCCGGGCGGGCGTGCGCTTTGACGTTGCCGGTGGCTCGTGTAATCCTGCGTTCTCCGGCGGAGACCGTGCGTTCTGGTTCGATGTGCGGCTGATTCCCGCGCTGCGGCCGCTGGCGGATATCGCCGCTACGCAACTCGACCCAGATGATGTGACCCCCTTCGCGTTCGATGAGCATGGCCGCTTGGTCGTGAAGGATACCGCCGAATGGTATACGCGGCTTGATGGGGCAGGGCACACCAACGTCCTGCACGGCTCCGGCCAGTGGCAGGTGCAGACCAATGCCCTGCCAATCGGCACTTCGGCCTGGACCCGCGTCACCGTTCGTATCCGTCCTAATGGTGCCCTGGGTACTCTGGCCAACGTCTGGGATATCTGGGTGAATGAGCTGCTCGTGGCCGAAGATCTTCCGCTGGTGCGATCCCTGTGGGGATGGGGTGATCTCTTCTTTGGCGTATTCTTCGTCGGTGGCCACCAGCAACCGAGTTATGTGGATGGTCTGCAGATTCTGGCATGGCATTCGGACTTGGTCCCACCGGAACCGTCCATGCTGCGCGCTTTGCCCGTCAGCGGTGTCACGGCGTACGACGGACGTCAGACCGGCGATTTGCACTATCTCGTCTGTAAGGCCCCTGATCCGCGCATCACCCAGTACAGCCGTTCGAATCCTGGCGTCGAGGTGGGCACCGGCACGCTCGGGGCCTATACCATTACCAACTGCTACTTCGGCCGGGACTGGCTCGTAGCCTACATGGATTCCAATCACAATGGCCAATTCGATGCCACCGAGGCTTGGGGCGCCCGCGAGATCATCTGCAGCACCAACCTGACCGTCACCCTCACGGATCCTGATGACGACCACGACGACCTGCCCGATTGGTGGGAAGACATTTACTGGCGCTCGATTACCAGTGCTGCCGGCAACGGCGGTGCCAGTGGCGACCCGGATAACGACGGGGTGGCCAATCGCACGGAATACGATCTCTGCCTCAAGCCCGTGCAGCGCGATACTGATGGTGACGGCATGGGCGATGGCGCCGAACTCTACCTGGGGTTTGATCCGAGCCTGAACCAACACGCCTGGGGCGCTGCGTCGCTGCCGTTCACCGCAGATTTCGAGGCCGACTCCTATGGCCTCGCGCCGGCCGGACTGGCGACCAACCACGGCTGGTTGGCGACGGACACGAACACCGCACGCCTCATGGCTGATGCTTCCTGCGGCGGCGCGCAGTCGCTGGCGGTCGCCGCACCCACGAACACGGGGGTGACCTTCTGGCGCTACATCCCCACGGTTGGTTCCGGTTATCCGAACCGCCCCGCCGTAGTCTACGAAGACTACTTCGCGATACCGCTCTTCCTTGCCAACCCGCCGCCCCCGCCCACTAACGCCCTAAGCCCGGCCGCCTTCTACATCAATGCCGCGGGCGCTATCGTAGTCTGGAATGGGAATTCGGGCGCCTGGCAACCTCTAGGCAATCGCCCGGTGACGCCGGATCGCTGGACGCGCTTCACGCTGCGTTATACCTACGGCGCCACCGCCACGAATGCCTGCCACTGGGCGTTGTGGCTCGACGGTGTGCAACTGGCGGCCAATCTGGGCTTCGCCTTCCCCATGCACGAGTACGCCGTCTTTGCGCAGTATGTCCCCCAAGCCTGCACCGGTCGCTTCGATGACATCATCGTCACCGCCAGCACCAACGACCTTGCCCCCTTGTGGGATGCCGACCACGTATTAGAAATACCGGCCTTCGACGCCGATAGCGACCAAGACGGTCTCCTGGACCGCGATGAGGTCCTCATCTACCACTCCAATCCGCGCAGCACCGACACTGACCACGACGGTCTCGCCGATTTCTATGAAGCTTTCATCAGCCACTCCTCCCTTAATCACGCCGACACCGATGGCGACGGAATCAATGACTATGATGAGGTGTTCGTCTATGGCACCAATCCCAGTTCCGTGGATACGGACGGCGATGGTCTGGTTGATGGCCATGACAGCGTGGTTACCACAAACCGCTACGCGTTGTTGTTCCCGGGCCGTGCCTGGATGGATCGGCATCGTGCTGGCTTCGTGGATGGCGAGCTCGATTCTGGCACTTCCGCAGTCTTGGCGGATAGCGATGGGGATGGCGTGCCGGATGCCCAGGAATTGGCACTGGATTTGAATCCGCTCCAAGCCGAC
>CAIOST010000221.1 GCA_903861045.1 uncultured bacterium
GAACGAAGAACCAAGAACCAAGAACTCGATATCCGAGGCGTGAGCAACCAAGCACCACGAACGAATAACCAAGAACCACGAGCGTCCCCCCTCTTTCCGAGGCGTGAGCAACCAAGAACGAAGAACCAAGAACCAAGAACCAAAAAAGAGGTCCCTATGGCCACCCTGACCGGTCTACAAATTCAAAAGCTCCTCCCCAAGACAAACTGTAAAGAGTGCGGGTCTAACACCTGCCTCGCGTTTGCCATGAAGCTCGCGGCCAAGAAGGCCAACCTCTCGGAATGCCCCTACGCCTCCGATGAGGCCAAACAGGTGCTCGGCGCCGCCAGCGAACCGCCCGTGAAGGAGGTTGCCCTTGGCGCCGATAAGGCGCTGAAGCTCGGCGGCGAGACGGTGCTCTACCGCCACGAGAAGACCTTCGTGCATCAGACGGCTTTAGCCATCAATGTGAACGACACGGAGGCCGCGGCCACGCGCGCCGCCGCCCTGCAGGCCATCCGGGATTATACGCTGGTGCGCGTCGGCGAGACGCTGCGCGTAGACATGGTGGCGGTCACGCAGAAAGGCGATACGGCCGCCTTTGTAACCGCCGCCCAACAGGCCTGGGAAGTCGTGGCGCGTCCTTTGGTGCTGCGCGGCGCCGATGTGGCCTCGCTCACCGCCGCCGCCGTGGCCGTCAAGGGCTCCGGCAGCCTGCTGGTGGCGCCGGATGCCAGCGCTGCCGAGGCGCTGGTCGCCGTGGCCAAGGACAACGGCCATGCCCTGGCCATTACCGCGCCGGACCTCAACGGGCTCGTGGTGCTAGCCGCCCAGATCAAACAGGCGGGCTTCAACGACTTGGTGCTGCGCTTCCAGACGCACTCCCTGGCGGAGCAGTTCCAGACCAGCTCGATCGCGCGGCGCGCGGCACTCAAGGACAACTATAAGCCACTGGGCTACCCTAGCCTCTACTTCGTGACGTCCCCTGACCTGCTGGCGAGCACCGTGGAAGCATCGACGGAGATCTGCAAGTACGGCGGTATCTGTGTGCTGCCGCAGCTCGATCCGGCGCAGCTCTCCTCCCTCATGACGCTGCGCATGAACGTCTACACCGACCCGCAGAAACCGATCCAGGTGGAGCCCAAGGTCTACCCCATCGGCGAGCCCAAGGCCGATTCGCCGGTCTTCGTGACCACCAACTTCTCGCTGACCTACTTCATCGTCTCCGGCGAAATCGAGAACAGCGGCATCAGCGCTTGGCTGGTGGTCCCGGAGTGCGAAGGGATGAGCGTGCTTACCTCGTGGGCGGCCGGCAAGTTCTCCGGCGCCTCGATCGGCAAGTTCATCAAGGAGTCCGGCTTCGAAAAGCAGGTCACCACCCGCCAGATCGTGATCCCCGGCTATGTCGCGCAGATCAGCGGCGAGCTCGAGGAAGCGCTGCCCGGCTGGAAGGTGCTCGTCGGTCCGCAGGAGGCGGCAGACATCGAGAGCTTCGTCAAGGCGCGGCTGAAGGGCTGAGGCAGGCAAGCCGGCCGCACGAACCAGCGTATGGAGATGGTGGAGGTAAGTGCGGGCGGTGATAAAGTAGGGGAAAGGCGGATGAAGCTAGCGAGCTTGTCGCGCAGGATCGTATTGAGCCGGAGCTTGTCGTCCGGGTAGAGCGAGATCAAGCGTTTGCCAGCATGCATATAGAGGTCTTGTTTCAGATACATGCCGGCCTTATAGCGCGGGGTACCCATACCCCAGTATTCGATATAAACGTCGTATTCGGGCAGGTAAAAGTCCGGACGGATTTGGAACCCTTCGATAATGCGCAAGCGGGCATCATAGCGGTAGGCGATCCGATTGGCGGCCAGCCATTCGGCGATCCGGCGTTCGCCATCGGACTGCACCAGCGTACCATCCAAAGGTGGGCATCGGCCAGCAGCGGCAGCAGCGTATCCACCGCACACCCCGCATCCACCACCGCCGCCAGCTTCCCCAGCGCCGACGCCGCGAGCCGCCGCACCAGCGGTGAAGGCGAGGTAAAAAAAGGCCGCCAGTTCCGCGCAAGCCCCGCCCTCCGTGCTTTCGCCCAGCGCCTTTACGCGTGCCGCCAGGGTCCGTTCCGTTCCGTAGCGCATGCCCACCCCCTGTCCGTTCTCGACGACTCGTTTCGTCGGGCCGACTCCACTTCGTCTGCATCTGCGACTGTAGGGAGTCCTCCGGACGACCCGGAAGTCACCCACTCTGCGCCACCCCCGTAAATACCCCCAGCCCAAAGTGGCTGGCATACCCCAGACAAACTGGGCGCGAAGCGTCTGGCTTGTGATTATACGGGCATAATCATATCATGGTGGCCGTAGAAGTTTTCCCAAGGAACCGTGCCTACCCATGCCACTGATCACCTTCCAACCATCATACAAAACCATCGAAGTGCCCAGCGGGACCGAACTCCTGACAGCCGCGCGGCTGGCGGGCGTGGAGGTCGATGCCCCCTGCGGCGGCAAAGGGACCTGTGGCAAGTGCGTCGTGCGCATCACCGCCGGGCAGGTGGATGCCAGCAGCAGCTTGGGCGTGCTGACGCAGGCGGCGGTGGCCGGCGGCGAGGTCCTCGCCTGCCGCACGCACATCGGCACCGCCCCACTGAGCGTAGCAATCCCTGCGGTCGACGGCCGCGAAGGGCTGCGCATCACCGGCGGCGATGAAACCGCGCTGGTGCGCGGCGAACTCCTGCCACGCCCAGCGGAGTATGAACCGCTGGCCTTCCGCTGGCGATTACACGTCCCCCCCGCCCAATTGGATGACGGACTCTCCGACCTCGACCGGCTGACGCGCAGCATCCAGCGCGAGTGGGGGCAAAACCCCGTCTTCTTGCCGCTCTCCGTACTGCGCACGCTGGCCAGCGCGTTGCGCGCCCGGCAGGGCGAGCTCACGGCCACCATGATCCGCGCGGACCAGGAGATCCACGTCATCCACCTCGAACCGGGCAATCACGTCGCGCGGCTCTACGGCATCGCCGTGGATATTGGTACCACCACCATTGCCGTGCAACTGGTAGACCTGACAACCAGTACCATCCTCCAGACGCGCAGCGATTACAACGAGCAAGTCGCCTGCGGGCTGGACGTCATCAGCCGCATCAACTATGCGCGCCGCCCGGAACGACTGGCAGAACTAAATACACGCGTCCTGCGCACCGTCAACCGGCTGGTGCTCGAGGTGGCGGCCGCCGGGCAGGTGGCCCCGCACGAGATCTGCAACGCCGTCATCTCGGGCAACACCACCATGCTGCACCTGCTGCTCGGCCTCCCGCCCGAGCAGATCCGGCTGGAGCCGTATGTTCCTACGCTGTTCTACACACCCTACCTGACCGCGGCCGAGATCGGCATCCAGATCCACCCCGAATCGTGGATCTATTGTTCCCCCTGTGTCGGCAGCTATGTCGGCGGCGACATCACCGCCGGACTTCTCTGCACCGACCTCGTCACCGAAACAGAAGAGATCAACCTCTTCATTGACATCGGCACCAACGGTGAACTCGTGCTGGGCAACCGCGATTTCCTGATGACCTGCGCCTGTTCGGCCGGCCCCGCCTTTGAGGGTGGTGGCATCGAGTGCGGCATGCGCGCGGCCAGCGGTGCCATTGAGCGGGTCACGGTGGACCCCGTCACCGGCCTACCGCTCTACGCGACCGTCGGCCACACCAAGCCCACGGGGATCTGCGGCTCCGGCATCATCGCCCTGCTGGCCGACCTGCTCCGCACCGGCTGGATTGACCCCTCCGGCAAACTCGACCGTGCGCGCCCCTCCCCCGCCATCCAGGTGCAAGGTCGCCATGCGGTCTATATCCTCGCGCCCCTCGCCGAGAGCGGACGCGACCGGCCGATCCTCATCTCGGAGCTCGACATCGAGAACATCATCCGCGCCAAGGCGGCCATCTACGCCGCTTGCGCACTGCTGCTGCAGCATGCCGGGATCACCTTTCAGGAGCTGGCGCACGTCTACATCGGCGGCGGCTTCGGCCGCTATCTGGACCTGGAGAAAGCCATCATCATTGGCCTGCTCCCTGATTTGCCGCGCGAAAAGTTCCACTACATCGGCAACTCCTCCCTGCTGGGCTCGTACATGGTGCTGATCTCCCAGGAATACCGCCGCCGACAAATCGCCATCACCCGCCGCATGACCTATCTGGACCTCAGTGCCGAGCCAGCCTACATGGAACAATACACCGCCGCCCTCTTCCTCCCCCACACGGACCTAAAACTCTTCCCCTCCGCCCACACGATTAAAGCCTGAAGTTTGGAGATCACATGCCACGTACCTTTGGTGTTGCCACCCTCGCCGCAGCCCTATGCGCTACCGCGTCCTTCGCCCAGGAACTGCCGCCGGCACTAGCCTTTGCCCCCTTGCCGGAGGCCGCCCCCATTCTGCAGCAGGCGGCCGCGGTAACTACCAACCGCTTCCCCAATGCCGACAGCGTGCTCGTGGCCGATCTCGTCCGCGAAACCTACCAGCCCGACGGCACCTCGGTCGCGGTGGACGATGAATACACCAAGATCCTGACGGAAAAGGGGCGGCGCGAAAACAGCATGCGCTCGCTCTACCTCCCCACGGCCTACGGGACGGCCCTGGTGCTGCGTGCGGAAATCATCCACCCGGATGGCACGCGCACGGCCGTGGACCCCGCGCGCCAGGGACGCGTCATGGTGGACCCCAGCCAGATGGGCTCCAACATCTACGACCCCAACGAAAAGATTTTCCAGCTCTCCATCCCCGGTCTGGCCATCGGCGATCTGCTGCACCTGACCGCCCTGCACACCACCTACAAGGCACGTGTGCCGGATACCTGGGCCGATTACTACTCGCTGGAGGGGGGCTCGCCGATCCTGGCGTATGACTATGAACTGGCCGCACCGACCAACCGCCCGCTGCAGCACCGCTACCTGCGCGCAGCGCTCTCTAACACCGTCACTTACGCCACCCAGCCCCTGCCCGACGGCCGCCTACTCCACCGCTGGAGCGCCCGCGACGTGCCGCAGATGTTCCCGGAGCCCGACATGCCGGCCGAACATACCGTGGTGCAACGCCTCCTACTCAGCACGGCGCCCAACTGGCCCACGCTTTCGCGCTGGTATGACCATCTCTGCCAGCCGCGCCTGGCGGCCATCTCCCCTGAGATACGCACCATGGTCACCAACCTCGTGGCCGGTGCCAGCGGACGCGACGAGCAAATCCGGGCCATTTTTAAGTTCGTCTCACAGGATATCCGCTACATGGGGATCACCACCGAAAACGTGGCCCCGGGCTACGAACCGCACGACGTCTGCATGACCTTCAGCAACCGCTACGGCGTCTGCCGCGACAAAGCCGCGCTGCTGGTTGCCATGCTGCGCCTGGCCGGTTTTGAGGCCTACCCCGTCCTGATCATGGTCGGCGCCAAGCTTGACCCGGAATGCCCGGTGCCGTATTTCAACCACGCCATCGTGGGTGTCGCCCAGCCCGGCGGCGGCTACCAACTGATGGACCCGACCAACGAGAACACGCGCGATCTTTTCCCCGCCTACCTCTGCAACCGCAGCTATCTCGTCGCCCACCCCACCGGCGACGTGCTGCGCGTGTCCGAAGTTCCCCCCGCCGAGCAACAACTGGTGCGCATCCGCTCCCGCGGCACACTCGATGAAAACGGCACCCTCGCGCTCGACATAGCCATCGCCTTCGACGGCATTAACGACACCGCTTACCGCGGCCATTTCCTGCGGCTGAAACCCGAGGAACGCCGCCGCTTCTTCGAGGGTGTGCTCAAAACGCGCCTCGCCGGCGCCGAGATCACCGCCTTCCGTCTGCTCCCGGAGCAGTTGCAGAACACCGCCGAGCCGCTGAGCGCCACCCTCACCTGCCGCGTCAAAAACTACCCCGTCACCAGCACGGATCTCACCCTGCTGAACCTCCCCTGGCTAGGCACCTCCCTCGGCTATGTCAACATGCTGCTGAATACCGCTTCGCTGGAAAAACGAAGCTATCCCTACGTTACCGAACTCGCCTGCGGCGTGGATGAAACCATCGAGATCGCCTGCGCCCGTGGCGCCCTGGGAGCGCCCCGCCAACTCCCCCCCGCAACGCACATCCAGCGCGCGGGCGTGTCGTTCCTCCTCACCACCACCATGACCAACCAGACCCTGGCTGGCCGACTGCGCTTCCTGCTCGCGCAACCGGAGTTCACCCCCGCGGAATATGCCGACCTGAAGCGCTCCCTGCGCGACATCGAATTTGCCGCCCGCCACGCGCCGCTCTTTGCCGCCGCCGGCAGCACGGAACCTGATGTGCGCATTCTCGCGGACACCACGAAACTGGAGTTGACTTCACCCACGGCCTGGAGCACTACGCGCACCATCGTGCGGCAAGTGTTGACCTATGCCGGCAAGAAACGCTTCGCCGAGATCAAGATGCCTTTCAACCCCATCTGGCAAACGGCCGAACTGGTGGAAGCCTCGGTCTCCAACCGTAACGGTGTGGTCCGCACCGTGGCGCCCCAGGAGATCAACCGCATGGATGCCCCCTGGGTGGCGGGGGCACCACGCTACCCGGCCGCCAAGATCCAGGTCGTCAGCCTCCCCGGCGTCGAAATTGGCAGTGTCATCCGCACCACGGTCACTCGCACCCAGAAGGACGCGGCCTTCTTCTCGTTTGAGCACCCCTTCGGCGGATTTGAGCCGGTGGACGCCATGTCGCTGGAGATCACGGCGCCGCAAACCATTGCGCTGCGCCTCGACACCCGCCACGCCGCGGAACTGCGCCAAACCTGTGTCACCAACCAAGGCCTCGTCACATGGCGTTGGGAGGCTAGTGCGCTGGCGGCCGTGAAAGCGGAAGACAATCTGCCACCGTGGCCGGTCTTCCGCCCCACGGTGCTGGCCTCGGCGGGCGACTGGCGCGCCTACGGGCGCGCTTGGCAGCAAGCCATCGAAAGCGCCGTGCAGGTTGATCCCACCATCCGTGAGCGGGCGCAAACACTCACGCGCGGCCTCAGCACCCCCGCCGAACGCCTGCGTGCCATCCGCGACGATGTGGCCATCGCCATTCGCGCAGACGGCCCCGCCTGCCTGGATCTGCCGCTCAGCAGCCTAACACCCGCCGCACGCACGCTGACGGACGGCTACGGACATGACGCGGACCGCGCCATCCTGCTGACCGCGCTGCTGCGGGCGGCCGGTTTCTCGGCCACGCCACTGCTGGTCTCCAGCGCCCCGCGCCTCACCCCGTGCCTGCTGGACCCCTATACCGCCACCCCGCAGCTCAATCTGTACGACCAGCTACTGGTCAAGACCGTACTCGATGGCCACGAAATCTATCTCAACGACAGCGACCAGTACGCCGAGAGCGGCACGACCCCGCACGCGCAGCACCCCTACCTGAGCTTGGACGGCGGCACCGGCCGCGTGGCGGTCGCCCAGACTTATCGCAATCGTACCTGCGAGGACTGGTCCATCGCCTTGGCGGCCGATGGCCAGGCCACCCTGATCGTCACCAACTGGTATTTTGGTAGTGCCTGCGGTGCATTCCGCAAGGAGTACACAGAAATGCCGCCCGAGGAGCGCAGTCGTCACTTCCAGGGACTGGTGGCCGCCGTCTCGCAGGCGGCCGTCGCTACCGGAGCCCTCTGCACCGCCACGGACGTCTACCCTGGCTATCGTAGTTTCACCGTACAAGCGGAACGCTACGCCGTGCGGGCAGGCGCGACCATCACCCTGCAACTTCCGTCCGCCGACCTACCCGTCCCGACCTTCCGCGCGGATCAACGCACCAACCCCCTGCTGTTCGCCACCCCCCAAGAATATGCCTGGAGCTGCCGCATCATCCTCCCCCAGGGCGTCCGGCGCATACCCGTATTGCCAACCAGTGCGGTCTACACCCTGCCGGAAGGGCTGGGACTAGTGACCACGGACGTGCAGCAATGCCGGCAACCCGACGGCCGCCTGGCCGTCGCCATCCGTCACACCGCCACCATCACCCCCGCCATTCTTCCGCCCCATGCCTACCCAGCCCTGCTGGAGATTAATCGCCTGCTGCAGCACCCGAACCAGCGCACCCTGCTGGCAGAGTTCTGAGCCATGCACAGACCAAGTAAAGAAATGGAAAACGCCTTGAACCGTCGCACATTCGCGGTACGCCTGCTCCGCACCTGCGCCCGCGCGCTACTCCTCAGCGCCTGTCTGCTCCCGGCCGGCTGCGCCACCATGCATCGTCTGACCGCCCCGAAGCCCTTCACCCTGATTGTCCTGCCAGACACGCAACGGTACACCCAGATGTATCCAAACATCTTTGCCAGGCAGACCGCCTGGATCAAGGAGCAGAAGAAACTGCGCAATATCGTGGGCGTCCTGCATGAAGGCGACATCACCGATAAAAGCACCGAGGAAGAGTGGTCCACCGCCTACCAGTCCATGCGCACACTCGATGGGGTTGTGCCCTACTACCTGGTCATGGGGAATCACGATTTTGATCCTGACAGCACACCTGCGCAGCGGGGTGCCAGCCGCTTCAACCAGCACTTCGGCAGCCAGCGTTTCGCGAAGTACCCCTGGTACGGCGGGCATTATGGAGCGGGCAACGAAAACGCCTACTATCTGTTGCGCGTGGAAAAGAGTGAATTCCTGATCCTCTGCCTGGAATTCGGTCCGCGAGATGACGTGTTAGCGTGGGCGAACCAGATTGTCGCCGCGCATCCGAACCATCACACCATTCTATTTACGCACTGCTATACATCCGCCCATGACACCAGAATCGGCCCAAAAGACCCGGGCAACCCTCGCGGCATGGGATATGACGGCAATGATGGCGAGCAGATCTGGCAGAAATTTGCCAGCCGGCACAAAAACATCTTCCTGGTGCTCAGCGGACATATTCTCGGCGATGGACTCGGCCATCTCATCAGCCAGGGGATCAACGGCAACCGGGTGGACCAGATCCTGGCAAACTACCAGATGCAGAAATTTGGCGGTACCGGCTGGCTACGTATACTGAATTTCCATCCAGACCAACAGAAGATCAGCATTAAGACCTATTCGCCCATGCTCGAAAAATATGCACACGGGCAGCAGAACCAGTTCGAAATCGACTACCCGCGCTAGAAGCGCTCGCCATACCGCTGCTGCCGCTGCGTCCTAACCTTGGGCTGTTCCAGCCCCAGCGCATACCACTCATCGGCCAGACCGGCATTGGAAAACTGGTTGCCCCGGTTGTTGGCCAGGTGATCGCGATTCGCCTTGATCACCGCGTTCTCCATCTTTTCGCAGGCCCGCACCAGCACCTTATGCGCAGCCTCGAACTCCTTGCGCTGCACCAGCATCCAGGCATACAACGCATACAGAATGGCACCCTGGCCATAGCGCAGCTTCCGGGTCTGTTTCTGGAAGAACTTCTCCGCCTCCGCGGTCTCGTTGCGCACATGCAACCGCGCCAGTTTCATGGCCGCGGTCACAGGATCCATAAACATGCAGCGGGGCAGCAGTTCGTCCACCTTACGGAACTCCTTGAGCTGGTAATACAACTGCATGCGCAGCGTCGCAATCTGCCGATCCAGCATCAGCGTCCAGCGGCTGTACACTTCCAGCCCCTTGGAAGCTTCCAGGGCCTGTTCCAGAAATACGCGCTGGTCGCGTTCGAGCTCAAGCTGTGCCTGCTTCAGGCTCCCGGGCGGACGCTGCTGCCAGTGATTGATCTTCTGCTGCAGCTTCTTCTGCCCGGCCAGCAGGACGTTCTGCACGGCCTCCATCGCGCGTTTGACCCGGCGCTGCAGCAGTAGCCCCAGCGCCACCTGCCCGGCCATGAACACCAGCGCCCCCCAGACCGCCGCCCAATACCAATGCCCCGTCACTTGCGTCAGCCGCATGGTTAACCCCACCAGCAACGCCAGCCCTAGATTGATGAGAATCGTGTACATAAGCCTATCCCTGTTTTTCCCTTGTTCCCTTGCGCAAGGGGGTTCATAATGCCGCATTCAGTCGCCCATTCCAAGCATAAGCGACACAGAAAGGAAATACGCCTCGCATGCAAACACTGGCCCTGCGTCTTTACGGTAAAAACGACCTGCGTCTCGAGAAATTCGACCTGCCGACCCTCGGTGAGGATGAGATTCTCGCCGATATCGTCTCCAACAGCATCTGCATGTCCGACCACAAGGCCGCCGCCCAGGGGCCGGATCATAAGCGCGTCCCCAAAGATGTGGCCCAGCGCCCCATCATTATCGGCCACGAATTCTGCGGCCGCATTCTGCAGGTCGGCCAGAAACTAACCGACAAATTCCGGCCGGGGCAGAAGTACAGCATCCAGCCGCAGCTCAACATCCCGGGCAAAGAGCACATGGCGCCGGGTTACTCGTTCCACCACATCGGCGGTCAGGCTACCCGCATCGTAATCCCGCGCGAAGTCATGCAGCTCGACTGCCTGCTCTCCTATGAGGGCGACGCCTATTTCAAAGGGTCGCTGGCCGAGCCGGTCTGCTGCATCATCGGCGCCTACAAGACCAGCTACCACTACAAAGCCGGTGAATACGCCCACCAGATGGGGCTTCAGGAAGGGGGCAGCCTCGCCATCCTGGCTGGCGCCGGTCCCATGGGGTTGTCTGCTGTGGACCTGGCGCTGCACGGCGAGAACCGCCCCGCCTGCCTCGTGGTCACGGATATTGATAATAGCCGCCTCGAGCGCGCCGCCTCCATCTTCCCCGTGGCCGCCGCCCAGGCCCGCGGCATCCGGCTGCACTACATCAACACCGCCACGGCTGCCGACCCGGTGGCCGCCATCCGTGCCGCCAATAACGGCCAGGGGTTTGATGACGTGCTCGTCTTTGCCCCGGTGCCGGCGCTGGTCGAGCAGGCCTCGGCCCTGATGGGGTACAACGGCTGCCTGAACTTCTTCGCCGGCCCCTCCAAGCCGGACTTCAAGGCCGTGATGAACTTCTACGACGTGCACTACATGGGGCACCACGTCGTGGGCTCTTCCGGCGGCAATACCAACGACCTGCGCGACGCCCTGCGCCTCTCGGCGGCCGGCCGCATCAACCCCTCGGTCATGGTCACCCACGTCGGCGGCATTGATTCCGCCGCCCAGACCACCATTGACCTGCCCAAGATCCCGGGCGGCAAACGCCTAGTCTACACCCATATCGCGCTGCCCATGACTGCCATTTCCGACTTTGATAAGCTCGGCGCCTCCGATCCGCTCTACGCCGGCTTGGCTGAAATCTGCCACCGCAACAACGGCCTCTGGTCCACCGAAGCCGAACGGTACCTGCTCAAGCACGGCAAGCGGCTGGAGGCCGACGCCACCCTGTAAACACCCTTCCCATGCAGCAATTCTCATTATGGATTTGTGGCTGCGGGTCCGGCGGCCCAGCCCTACCAATGACCGTGTGAAATCGACAAATTGTGGCAGGTAGGGCGGGGCCGCCGGACCCGCCGAAGGCCATAATGATAATTGCTACTCCCCATGGCGAGCCCTTTGCATATCCTGGCGATTGCCGACCCGCACTTCATCAGTGCGGCCAACCACACCTGCGTGCATGCCGGCCGGCATGCACGCCTTAGCCTGGTCCTACTGCGCAAAACCCTCTGGCGCCTGCGCCACCTCGGCATCAAGCCGGATGTGATCGTGCTGCTGGGCGACATGGTTGACAACGCCACCAAGCCCGGCGCCGAGGAGGACTGGCAGGCGCTGGCCGGCGAAGTCCACCGCACCGGCATCCCTGTGCTGGCCGTACCAGGCAATCACGACATGGACCCCGCCCGCTATGCGCAGGCCTTCTGCTGCGAGCCGGGCCTGCACCGCCTCGGCGATTATGTCTTCCTGGTCTTCCACGACGAACGCCAGGAGGGTGAGCAGTTCCGCCGCCCGGCAGACCAGCTCGACCTGCCGGCCCGCGCCGCCGCCACCTATCCCGGGCTCCCTATCATCGCCCTGCAACACCACCCGCACACCCCGCACCTTGCGGGCGACTACCCCTATCACCTGACCAACCGCGACGAGGTCATGGCCAGCTACCGCGCCGCCGGCGTCTGCCTCTCGCTCAGCGGTCATTATCACGCAGGGCAGCCGCCACACAACGTGGACGGCGTCACGTATGTCACCACGCCGGCCCTCTGCGAGGCCCCCTTTCCGTTCCACCTGATCCGCCTGGATGGGCAGCAAATCCAAGTACAGGATCACGCGCTACGCCTCGATGCGCCCGGGCTCTCCGACAACCACTGTCACACCGAGCTCTCCTACTGCGGCACCAATGTTACCATTGCCGACGGCATCCGCCTCTCGCAGGCCCTAGGGGTCGAGACACTCTGCTTCACCGAGCACACCTTTCAGTTGTACTTTGAGAAGGAGGAGGCTTGGAGCTTCCGGTGGCAGCACGACCCCACCCGCGTCCAAGAGCTCTGGGCCACGCCAAATCGCGGCCGCATGGGCGCCTATCGCCGGTTGGCCGGCGGCTTCCGCAACCACCGCGTGCGCGCGGGTCTCGAAGTAGACCTCTGCGCCGACGGCAGCCTGCTGCTGGCACCGCAGGACGCCACCGGCTGGGATCTGCTGGTCGGGGCCATACACACCATTCCCGGCGTCAAGAAAGGCGTCAGCACGCCGGCGGAGATGGAGGAACTTTTCCTGCGCGACGTGCGGCGCCTGCTGGTGCATCCCATTGACATCCTGGCGCACCCCTTCCGCTTCTTCACCCGCATGGGGCTCCCCCAACCCACACACCTCTACCCCATAGTTGCCGACCTGCTAGCCGATAGCGGCGTCGCCGCCGAGATCAACTTCCACACCTATCAAACCGATCCCGCGTTCATCCGCCTCTGCCTGGAACGCGGGGCACGCATCTCATTCGGCTCCGATTCGCATGAACTCTCGGAGATCGGCGAATTCGCCCCTCACCTGCGCGTGCTGCGCGAAGCCGGTGCCGACCTGGCCACCCTGCCAGCGCTCCTACTGCACCCGCGCAACGCCAACAGCAGCACCGCACCGGCCGCCACACCTACCACGCGCTAAACCGACGCACACGGGAGACTCGCCATGATCCTTGACCAGTTAGCGAACGCCGCACGGTACGAACCGCTGCACCCGGACCTGGCCGCCGCTTTTGCCTTTCTGCGCCAGCCCGGTCTGGATAGCATCGCGCCCGGCCAGCACACCATCGCCGGTGAGCGCGTCTATGCCATCGTGCAGGATTACGACACCAAGCCGCTGGCCGAAGGGTTGCTCGAGATCCACCAGTGCTACCTGGACGTGCAGTTTGTCGTCTCCGGCGCCGAGCTGATCGGCTGGGCGCCACTGGCCAACCAGGCGGTCCAGAGCGCCTACGACGCCACCCGCGACATCGCCTTTCTGCACGGTGCTGCCGAGCCGATCCGCGTGCAGCAGGGGCAGTTTGCCATCTTCTTCCCGCACGACGCCCACATGCCGTGCCGCACCACCGGCGCCCCTACCCGCGTCCGCAAAATCGTCGTTAAGGTGGCGCTGGCGCCTTGCTGAGAGACAGGATTCAGAATTCAGACAGATGATTGCCGGTTTCAGGCGTTCTTCCGGTGAGCGTCTGCCTGCCGTCCCCGGCGGCCTTGTGCCGCCGGAACGGGAAGTTCAGCGTGAGCAGCGAAATAGCGAGAAAATCAAAGAAAAAGGTGCGGCGCGAGGCGTGGCCGCTGCGGCCTGACCTCGCGCCATTCCTTTTGCATGTCAAATTGCGCTGCTTCCTTTCTCTCGCGGAACTTTGCTTCCGGTGGGCAAGCCCTGCCCTTTACACACAAGTTCTGCTGGACAAATACTCGTCCATAACTTGAATTGTAGAAGAAGGCTTGTTCC
>CAIOST010000222.1 GCA_903861045.1 uncultured bacterium
CGGTGCCGCTACGGTTACGCTGGAAACGGCGGTGCTGGTGGCGGTCGCCGTGTCGGCACCGCCCGGGAGCCAGAGCGCGCCCACATCCACCGTCTCGCCGGTAGTCAGGATTACGGCACGCTCCACGGCGTTGCGCAGCTCCCGTACGTTGCCCGGCCAGTCGTAGGCTTGCATGGCTTGGCGCGCGGCCGGTGTGAACGCCGTAACTTTCCGGCCCAGCTCGCGCCGCGCCACATCCAAATAGTGATCAGCCAACGGCGCGATCGTATTGCGATGCTCCCGTAGCGGGGGGAGCGTCAGGGGGAAGACGGCCAGGCGGTAGTATAGGTCACTGCGGAACTTCCCTTCCTTGACCAGGGTCGTCAAATCCCGGCAGGTGGCCGCCAGGATGCGTACATCCACATGGATGACCTTGACGCCCCCGACGCGGCGGAACTGCTTCTCCTCGATGACCTTAAGTAGTTTGCTTTGCAGGTTCAGCGGCATGTCGCCAATTTCATCCAGAAACACGGTGCCGCCGTTGGCTGCTTCCATGAGGCCGGTTCGACTGTTTTTGGCGTCCGTGAAAGCGCCTTGTTCATGGCCGAACAGTTCGGTTTCCAGCAGTTGGCCGGGGATGGCCGAACAGTTAATGTCAACAAAAGCGTTGGCCCGCCGCGCACTGAGCCGGTGAATGGCGCGCGCCAGCACCCCTTTGCCGGTACCGGTTTCGCCCAGGATCATGACCGTGGTGCTGTCGGCCACGGCCACGCGCTGTGCGATGCCGAAAACGTCACGCAATGCGTCGGTACCGATCATCTCATCCAATTGCCAAACATTATCATGTTCGGACGCGGTGAGTTTGCTCAGTGATTGCACCCGTTGCGCCAGTTCCGTCTTGGCAGTAATGTTACGTATGATTTTGGCCAGGTATTCCTCTTCATACGGTTTAGTCAGATAGTCGTAGGCGCCGACTTTAATGGCGCGTACCGCCCGGGCCACATCGGTGTGCGCGGTGACAATCACCACGTCGGTGTCAGCCAGGCTGCCACCGGCGGCCTTCATCTCCTCGAGAAACCCCAGCCCATCGCCATCGGGGAGCGAAAGATCGAGCAAAACCAGGTCAAAGGTCTGCTTGGCCAACGTCCTGCGGGCATCCAAAATGGTATCATGGGCGGTGACGGCGTGGCCGCGTTTGCGCAACAGGTCATGCAGGGCTTTGCGCTGCAGCAGATCATCTTCCACTACCAGCACGTTGAGTTCGGTCATGGGGTATCTCGCTTTCGGGAGGGGAGGTGTGCGGTAACGGTGAGGCCACCGGTTGCATTGGTTTCGGCCGAAAGCCGGCCATGATGTTCGGCTAACACGGACGCGGCAATCGCCAGGCCGATGCCGGTGTGTTTGCCGCGGGTGGTGTGGAACGGCAGGAAGATCTGCGCCGGATCCCCCTTGCCGACCCCGGGCCCTTGGTCCATGACCCGGAACAACAGCTGTTCGTCCTGCTGTTCGCACTGGATCGTGATGCGGCTGTGGCGCGCCGCCTCAATGGCGTTACGAATGATCTCCACCAGGGCCAGCGTCAGGGCGGTGCCGCCGCGCAGTTGGGCGTCCTGCATGGTGTCGTCCAGCACCACGACGATCTCGGCGGCCGGATAAGCTTGGCGCGTCTCTGTCAGGGTCTTTTGCAGGATGTCGCCGACTGGCTGTAGCCGGTCATCGTTCCGGGCATTCACGCGGACGGGGTAATTTGGATCGAACACCATGCTCAGGCGCTCGGTCAGCACATTCAACTGGTCGCATTCCGCCTGGATCAAGGGGAAGTATTCCTGGCTCTCCGGTGGCAGGTGATCTTTCAGCTCCCCCTCCAGCAGCGCCATGGCATTCTTGATGCCAGAGGCGAAATTGCGCAGTCGGTGCCGCAGCACCTTGTTCATGCGACATGCATCGTCTTCATCCAGGCGCATGGGCATCATCTTTCGTGGGTGTAGTTGCTGGCTGGTCGGACGTCGGACTAGCCGAGTAGGCCGCCATGAGCTCTTTTGTTAAGCCGGAAATCTCTGCCATCAAGGCCTGCTTCTCCGTCAGCAAGGCGGATTTCTCGGCCTTGATGCTGGCGAGGGCCGCTTCCCGCTGTTGGAGTTTTATCAGGAGCTCCGCCTCGCCGGCGGGGGTGGGGGCGGTGGGGGTGTTGGGTGCGGCGTGCGCGGGGTGTGGCGGCGCGGGCAGGCGCGGATGAAGGGCTTCCCACTCACTCAAACGCTCCTGCGCCTGATCGCGTTCCGCGCTGATGTCGCGCAAGCGCCCTTCCATCGCGGCAATTTGCGTGGCCAGCACATCCTGTGGCTGGTTGGGCGTGGGCTCAGACGTTGGTACCTGCGCCACGGCGTGGCGCAGCCACGGCACGCCCAGGCGCCAGACGGTGCCACAGGCCAGACCGGCCAGCGCGGCGCCACCGCCCAGCAGCAGGGTGGCCCCCCGCAGTTCGTCCGCCGGCAAAAGCCAGCCATTTAGTAAGCCGAAAAAGCCCGCCCCGGCACTGCCGCCACCGACCCGCGCCCCCCCCAACAGGCTGGTCAGAAAAACATAGCCGCCCAACAGCAGGAAGGGGTTGTGCCAACTGTCGGAAACGGCCTCCGCCGTCGTCATCAGGAGCAGGTACGTGTCCACCATCGTATATAGAAAGTCTCCCGCGAGTTGCGGATGAGGGAGCTGGATGCGTGTGAAGCGCCAACCGAGCGTGGGCACAAACCAGAGCAGTACGAGGGGTAGAAAAAGCCAGAAGGTGTGCGCCGGTATCTGGGACGCCCGCATGAGCAGCAGCGCCAGCAGCCCGCCGCATGTGACGAAGCGAAGCCCCGTAAAAAGATTGCGTTTCACCGTGCGTCCCTTATGCCCTGGTCCAAGTAGCGAACCTGCCACAACGACCACTCGTACGCACTATGATGGCATAAAAACCAGCAAAACTACAAACTTTATCCGGCACCCGCACAGGGGGGGTTAGGCCACAGCCGACAGCCAGGCCTTGACGCTGCGCCCTTCGACGCTCAACCGGACGGCGGGGGCTGCCGGCGGCATCGCCTGCTCCACGGCCTCGTCATCGGCCACCGCTCGTAACGCCGGAACACCCAGGTTGAAGACCGCCTGGGCGCCATGCAGTCGGTACAACAGCTCTCCGCAGATGATGTTGGTCAGCTCCTTGACCGCATCTTCTGCCAGTTCGGCGCTGGCCGAACCAGGGTCCACCCCCAGGATGCTCAGCCCCAGTTCAAAGGCCAGCTCACGCGGTAGCGCCAGACTGACCGCCCCCTGTACGGGACCGGCAAAGGCGAGGTCGGCCTGCAGCCAGTCCGTGTCCTGCCCGCGCTGTTCCTCGTCATCTACAAACGAAAAGGCAAAGCGTTCCAGCACATCTGCCACCACCTGCCGCAACTGTTCGGTTTCTTTGTCCATGGTCAGCGCCTCCTCCTCAGCAATGCCCATATGGCACGCGGCGGGTCCGGCGGCCCCGCCCTACCTGCCACAATTCGTCGTTTTCACACTATTATTGGTAGGTGCGACGCGTGTCATCCCTTACGTGAAGGCCGAAAGCATTTCGGATTCACGGCTCTCGATCTTGATCTTTTCACTGATGTCCTGAGCCTCGTTGGGCGAAAGCCCGAGCTGGTCCCAGACCTGTGCCTGGTAGAGTGGGGCGGAGTCGCCGCTCCAGCCGAGTTGCTGGAAGTTGCAGATATAATTGGCCGCGTTGCACAGTGCTGCCAGCTCCCGGAATTCCGCGCTGGCCGACGCCGGCTCATGGTGCCAGCGGATCACCTGCTGGATGGCAGGGCTCAGGTTCCACTTCTGCGCCAACCAGGCGCCCACCTCGGCATGGTCCGTACCGATCAGGCGCCGTTCCGCTTCCAGCAGCGGATACATCCCCTTGGCGCTGGCATCGAGGGCGGCTAGGAAGGGATCATGAAAGTACAGGTCCAAGACAATGCGCCCCATGTCGTGCACCAGGCCGGCGAGGTGCAGGATGTCATCGGTATAGAACCGGGTAAGCCGGGCGCGGCTGCAGCGGAATAACACAGTGGCCGCCACGCCACACAAGATGCAGTGGCGCCAGAACTCCTTGCGGTCAAACGCATCCTGTGGCCCGTGGCGGAACGCCCCGAACACGGCCGCGGCGGTGGCCAGGTTGCGAATGCCGACCATGCCGATCCGGGCCACGGCCAGTTGCATCGAGGAGGTTGGCTCTGAGCCCGCATAAAACGAGGAGTTCACCACGCGCAGGATCTTGGCCGAAATAGCCGGATCGTCGCGTAGCAGCATGACAATGCGCTTGGCATCCGAATTGATATCGGCCACGGCCGAGTTGAGCTTGGCGATCACGGTCGGGAGCGTCGGCAGGTCGCGGATCGTGGCAAGTTTGGTTTCGACCGCAGTATTCATGGGGTAGCGGGGGGTTGGGGAGGGGTGGTGGGGGTAGTGCGCTGTTCCAAGACCTGGGTGATCACATCGCGCAGGCATTCCGGGGTGAACGGTTTGTTCAGGTAGGCACTTACACCCTTGGCCCGCAGTTCCGCCATGCGCGTTTCACTGCGTTCGGTGGAGATGATCACCACGGGAACCGCCTTCAGGATGTCGCGCGCGATCATCTGGTCCACCAGCTCAATGCCGTTCATGACCGGCATGTTGATATCGGCAAAAACCAGATCAATCCAGCTCTGCTCCAGTCGTTCCAGCGCCACGCGGCCGTTGCTGGCATCGAAGATCTCCCCCAGGGCGATGCCGGTCAGCCCCAGCGTCTTGCGTACCACTGCCCGCACGATGGCGGAATCGTCCACGATCAGAATGTTGTAGGCCATCTTGGTTGCGTCCTTCGGTTGGTCCGGTGCTATCCCAGCAGTTGTTCCAGTTCTTCCATGGTTTCCAGGGTCGCCGCGGCCACGCGTTCCACCACGGCGGTCTTCACATGGAGGGCGGCCAGTGCCTGGGCGGAGACGCTGTGGCGCATTTCAGCAATGCCAGAGCCCACGCCGCTGGCGCCGGCCAGGGTGTTGGCGACATGTACAATGTTGGTCGCCAGCAGGTGTTCGGCCGGGGCATGTTCCGGATCGTGATGGTAGGCGACGGCCTCCACCAACTGCGGCGGCAGCCGCCACTGCCGCAGCACGGCGGCGCCGGCCTGGGCGTGGTCCATCCCCAGCACGTCGCGCTCGGCAGCCTCAAAATTGGCGTGCAACCGGTCGGCCGCCGCCTCGAGGGTCGCCCGGTGCGCCTCCACGAAGGGGTCCAGGATGATCTTGCCAATGTCGTGCAGCAGCCCGGCGGTGAACAGCATGTCCGGTGCCCGTAGCCGCAGCTCGGCCGCCAGACGCTCGGACGCCACGGCGGTCCAGGCCGAATGGCGCAGCAGTTCGTGCCGGCGCAGGGCATACCCCGGCAAGGCCTCCCGCATCAGGGGGCCGACACTGGTGCCCACGGTCAGCTCAAATAGCCGGCGTGCCCCGATGCGGACAAAGGCGTCTCGCAAGGAGCCGATCTCCTGGGCCGCCCCAAAATAGGCGGAGTTGGCAATGCGCAGCACGTTGGCCGTCAGGCCGGGATCATACGACGCCTCGCGGGCCAGTTTGTCAAAGTTCGTGTTGGGGTCGTTGATTGCCATGAGAATGCGTTGGCACATCGCCGGCAGGGTGGGCACGGCGCGGACTTGCGCGGCCACTTCCGCCCGGATCTGCTGTACGCTAGCTTGATCTTGGCTTGGCATGGCTTAGAGCTCCCTGGTTTCGCCGTGGGCTTTGATGGTGACGCGGCCGTCTATCAGGTCCAACCGCATGGTGCGGGATAAGGCCCCGCCCACTTCTTCCCCTTTGAGCAGCATCCCATTCTTCCAGAGGATTTTGCGCAGCACCGTGTGGTTGCGCTGGCCAATGCGGAAGATGTCGTTGGTGTCCAGCAATTGGGAGCCACCCGCCACCTTCACAATGCAGTGCTCTTTGCGTGCCCCCATGCGGAACATCTGCTCCAAGAACAGCACCATGCCGATGTCCACATACATGAACGGCCGGGTTCTGGCCTTCTCGCTGTCCAAGCTCGAGAGCGGCAACATGAAATGCGCCAAGCCACCCACCCGCACCTCGGGGTCATAGATCGAGACGCCCAGACAGGAGCCCAGCGAATAGGTGATCAGGGCAGCCTCGGGATTATCCGAGGCCTTCATATCGGCAATGTCAACGATGAGCGGGTTCATGGCCATGTCGGCTGGTCTCCACGGTGTCTAGCGCTTAGCATAAACACTGGGTTCAATGCGCTGTAAACTGGTCAGCATGCCAGAGAGGCTCTCCGCATGCCCGACAATCAGATATCCGCCGGGGCGCAGGAGGCGCTCGCACTGCGCCAGCAACCCGGCCCGAATAACGTTATCAAAATAGATCATCACATTGCGACACATGATCACGTCGAACGGCCCCTTCATCGCATAGGGCGGGGTGGCCAGGTTCAGACGGGCAAACGTCAGCAGGCTGCGTAGTTCATCGTTGGCGGCAAAGTGCGGTTCATCCAGGTGGTGGGTCTGGTGTCGCTGGAAGTACTTGGACACCAGCGCCGCGGGGATGCTGGAGACCTGCTGGCGCGTGTAGACCCCCTGGCTGGCCAGCCGCAATACCTTGGTGGAAATGTCCGTGGCCAGAATCCGCACGTCCTGCACGTCACGCAGGGCTTCCCGCACGGTCATGGCGATGGTATACGGCTCCTCGCCCGTGGAGGAGGCAGCACACCAGATGCGGAAGCGTTTCTGCCCGGCCGCCTCCCAGGTCTGCAGCAGCGTGCGCAGGCGCTCGAAGTGACTGCTCTCGCGGAAAAAGTGGGTCGTATTGGTGGAGATGGCATCCAGCAGTTCAACCAGTTCGTCGCCGGAGTTGTCCTGCTCCACCAAATGGAGATAGTCGCGGAAACTCTTGATGCCGAGCTTCCGCATGCGCTTACCCAACCGGGCATCTACCAGGGATTGCTTCCCCTCGCCGAGCTTGATGCCCGCCTTCTCGTAAATCAATTCACAAAAGCGCTGGAAAGTTTTTTCATCCAACGGCGTGCGCGCCATCTCCTTGATCGAGGCGTTTGGCAGGACGAGGGACATGGGGGCTTTCGTGGTGCGACGCCGGGCTACCTGGGCGCCACGGGGACTCGGTGATACGCCGCGGCCGCAGCCGGGGTTGTGCCGGCGCGGCCGCAGCAGTGCGCCGGCCGACATCCGCAGCTACCTGCGGGCGCCGGCCGGCCAAAACTCAGAAATCCTTCAGATCCTTGTCGTCCAGCGGGATCACGGCCTCGGGGCGCGCCTTGGCGTGCGCCGGCGCAGGGGCCGGTGCCTTGCGTGCGGCGGGCAGCGCCTTCTTCTCGCCACGCGCCAAGGCCGGGGCGCCGCGCCGCGCCGGGCCCGCCAGCATCTTGCGCTCCGTGGCCACCATGGCGTTGCCGGTCACAATGGCATTCAGCTCGGAGACCATACCATTGACCTCCTCGGCCTGGCTGGAGAGCTCTTCCGCCGCGCTGGCGCTCTCCTCGGCGTTGGCCGCGTTCTGCTGCACCACCTTGTCCATCTCGGTGACCGCCGTGCTGACCTGGTCAATCCCCTGGCTCTGTTCCTTGCTGGCCGCCGCGATCTCCGCGATCAGGGTGGCCACCTTACCGGCGTTCTCCTTGATGCCGGCCAGGTTCTTGGCCACTTCCGTGGTCACCTGCACGCCGGCGTCGGCGTTCTTCTGCGACCCTTCGATCAGGTCGGCGGTGTTCTTGGCCGCCTCGGCGCTACGCCGGGCCAGGTTGCGCACCTCTTCGGCCACCACGGCAAACCCCTTGCCCGCTTCACCGGCGCGGGCCGCTTCGACGGCGGCGTTCAACGCCAGCAGGTTGGTCTGGAAGGCGATCTCATCAATAGTCTTGATGATCTTGGCGGTCTCGGCGGCCGAGTTCTTGATCTTGTCAATCGCCTCTTGCATCTTCTTCATGGACTCCACGCCGGTCTCGGCCAGGCGGCTGGCTTCCTGCGCCGTCACGTTTGCCTGGTTGGCATTGTCGGCGTTCTGCTTGGTCATGGAGGACATCTCTTCCAGCGAGGAGCTGGTCTCTTCCAGGCTGGAGGCCTGCTCGCTGGCGCCCTGCGCCATCTGCTGGCTGGCACTGGCCACCTGGCCGGAGGCGGAAGTGACCTGATCCGCCCCGGTGGAGAGCCCGGAGATCACGCGGTTGATCGGGCCGACAATCGAACGGGTGATGAAGATGGCCAGTAGCACGCCCACGATCAGCGCGATGATCAGTCCCGAGATCATAATAATGGAGGACGTCGCCAGAGCGCTGGCCGCGCCGGTGCTCGACTGCGTGGTCTCATCCATGCCATTCGCCGCAGTTTGCTTGGCCGCATCCAGCACGGCTTGGGCGGCCACGCTCCGCTGCTTGTTCAGCTCTTCGCGCGCCTTCCAATTGGTCAGGAAGCTCTCCATGCAGGCCAGATAGGCCTTGCCCGCCGCGCGGCAGGCCTCGATCTGCTTGAGGTTGGCTTCTTGGTACGTTTTGGCCTTGAGCGCATCGAGCTTGGCATTGACCGTCTCAAAGCGTTTTTCGGTCTCGATGAAGAGCTTGGGATCGCGCGTGGCAATGGCCTGCCAGGTGCCGATGCGGATCCAGTTGCCGTTGTCCACGATCTCGTTGGCAGTGGCGATCTTCCAAATGCGGTCCATGACCTTGGCCGCGGTCATGTTGGTCTTGCCCTCAGCCAGCTGTTCGACTTCCTCGCCCAGCTTCTTGTTCTGGCTTTGCAGATATTCATCGCAGACTTCCATGTACTTGTCGGCGGCCTGCAGCGAGGCGGCCTTGTCCGCAATCATGGCATCGGTCTTGGCCACGGTGTCGTTGGCGAGGCGCTCGTAGTCCAACGCCTTGGCCTCTGCCAGTTCGGCATTCTTTTTCAGGATGGCGAGTTCGTGCTTATCGGCATGTGCCTTGGCCTCGGTGAGATATTTCTTCACGTTGGCCAGTTGTTCGCGCATCTCATCCAGGAACTGTTTCTCCTCCGTGTAGGCATAGCCGCGCATCGCGTACATGGTCTCCTGCGACGTGCGTTCCACGTTGTTGGCCACTTTGACCTGGGGGACTTTCGCCTCAACCAGCTCGTTGACATCCGTCTTGACGCTGGACATTTTCACGACTGCCAGACCGCCCAAGAGCATGGCCATCAGAATCAACAACCCAAAACCACCGGTAATTTTTGCTGAGAGTTTCATCGTTTACTTTCGCCTTTTCGTTTACGTTCCTGTAACAGTACTGGGATGAGTGTTCAGTGTTCAGGTTTCAGTGTTCAGGATGCAGCATAATTTGTGCTTGCCAGTCGCTTGTTTCTCGTGAACCCTGACCTCTGACCTCTGACCTCTGACCTCTGACCTCTGACCTCTGACCTCTGACCTCTGACCTCTGACCTCTGACCTCTGTCTTTCCTACGCCACTTTGGCCACTTTACTGACGGTCGCCAGTTCGCCACTGGAGAGCACCTTGTCAATATCGAGCAGCATGACGACTTTTTTCGCCACCTTGCCCATGCCGAGGATGAAGTCGGTATTCACGGCGGTGCCGAACTCCGGGGCGGGCTCGATCTGCTCGCCGGCGATATCCAGCACTTCCGAGACCTCGTCCACGATCGTCCCCATGGTCATGGAGCCGCCGCCGGCGCCGCCATGCGCCACCTGCACCACGATCACGCAGGTCTTGTCCGTGGTTTCGCGGCTCTCCATGCCGAACTTCAGCCGGAGGTCCACCACCGGGATCACCTTGCCGCGCAGGTTGATGACGCCGCGCACGAAGGCGGGGGTCCGCGGCACATGCGTGATGTCCATCATCTTAATGATCTCCTGAACTTTCAGGATTTCCAGGCCGTACTCTTCCACCCCCAGTTTGAAGGTCAGATACTTCCCGGCCTTAGCTTTCAGGCTACTTTGGCCTGTTACTTCGTTTTGTGACACTGACATGTTTCCTCCCAGTTCGACCGCAGGCCGATCCCCGTGAACCTGTGGTATGTGACACCCAGAACCTGTGGCGGCATTGTGGCAGGCTTGCGCCGGGATCGCAAGGTTAATTCGGGTCGTCAGGTCTTGAAGGGTGTAGGACAAAAAAGTGAGTTGGGGGGGGAGGGAAAGCGCAAAAAGGAGTTGCAGGGCAGGGTTCGATGCGTTATTCTGTTGTAAGAACTTTCTTACAGGAGTAATTAGCCATGGAACAATCAGATGTATTAGCGAAA
>CAIOST010000223.1 GCA_903861045.1 uncultured bacterium
AGAGTATGACCAGAACCCGGCTACCTTCACCACCTTGAATGAATACAAGCGAGAAAGGAAGGCGCGGGCATGAAATACGCGGTCCGCTGGGATTCCCGCACCAGCAAGACGCTGGACCGGCTGCCGGGCGATCTGTACGCTCGCATCATGCGCAAACTGGACGCCCTGCAAGAAGAACCCCGGCCCGTCGGTGTCGAAAAGCTGGCCGGAGCGGAAAACCTCTACCGCGTCCGCGTGGGCGACTGTCGCATTGTCTACGCCATCCGCGACCGCGAACTGGTTGTCATCGTAATCCGCATCGGCCACCGCCGCGAAGTGTTCCGGTGACAGCGTAAGGGCACGCCATGAAACCCAGGCTTGCCATGAACGTGCCGAATGGCTTCGCGGACCGGGTGGCTACCTTTTGGCTTTTCCTGTTTGTTGAGGCTGACGAATCCGCCGGGGACAGCCTGCAGATGCGCAAGAACCTCAAGGGATCGCATCCAAAGAGGCCAGCCCGCCGCCCAAGGTCCCCAGCCAGAGGCGGGTGTCGTCCGCCAGCACCGCGCTGATGGCCGGTGTTTCCAGTCCGCTGCTGCGGTCGTAATAGGCCAGTAATGCGCCTGCGGGCGTGCACACCAGCAGGCCGCGATCCGTACCCACCAACACTTTGCCGCGCCAGGGGCAGACGTCATGCACCGCCCCCCAGTCGCGACTGGCGGCAATCGCTTGCGCTGGCTGCCCCGCTGCGCGCACGATCCACACCCCGCCCCGCCCCGCCACCCACAAACCATCCGCCAGCGGCCAGACGCCGGACAGGTCATCAGCCGCTGGCAGCGCCCGGGCCAGGGCCCAGGCGCTCTGCGCGCCCGCCCGAACCAGCAGCCCCTGCGCGGTGGCCGCCCAGAGCGCGTTGCTCCACGCGCAGAGCGCCCGGATCGGTGCACGGTTGGTATACGCCTCGGTCCAGTCGCGCGCGGCCAGGTCGTAGGCGCGGATCACCCCGCTATCTGCCCCCACCCAGACCTGCCCATATGCCACGGCCACCCCTTTGACTACGGCACCGATGGGGCCAAGCACCTCGAACCCGCTGGGCGTCCGCGCGGGGTCGTGCATGATCAGCCCATGGTTCGTGCCCATCCAGACGCGCTGGCCATCCGCGGCCATGGCATAAATGCTATCCCAGCGGATGGCACTGTAGTCGCCGAGATAGCGATACGGCTGGCCACTGCGGATCAAACTGAGGTTCAGGCTGCTCCAGGTGCGCCGCGCCAGGTCGTAGCGCCACGCCCCTACACCAAGCGTGCCGACCACCAGCGAGCCATCCAAGCGGAGCATCGAGAGAATATGGCTGGCCGGCGTGCCGGTCCGGTACGGGATCTCACGCCATGGGCGTTCATTGGCCGCCCGGCGCCAGAGTCCGCCATTGGGCCAGAGCGCCGCCCAGACCGTCTCCTCATCGTACATCAGGCGCCCCACGCTGAGGGTCTGGTCCGGCGGCACCTGCTCCGGTGTCCAATGGCCGGTCAGCGTGCCGTCCGGTAGCGACAGGGCGTAGATTCCCTGATTCGCCTTCATGCCGATGAGCAACTCCTTGCCGTTGGTGGCTAGCGAGACGGCCAGGTCCAGTTTCACCTCGTCCGGCACCGGCCACGCGCTGAACGTTTCGCTCGCCAGATCGAAGCGCACTAGCTGCATGTGATCATTGACCGGCGCCAGAAACCAGGCGGCCCCCTCCGCACAGGCCATATCGAGCACATGCCGGGGGATCAACGGCGTCAGTTTGTTTAGCGCGGTCCAGACGCCGCGGCGCTTATCGAGGCAGGCGACGCCGGCAAAGTGATTGGCCCACACAAAGTTGTCGCTACGCATGAGACCGATCATGAAGGGGCCATCCTTGGGGAAGACGGGATCGTTGATGACCGTAAGCGTGGGCGGCGTCGGATCCCGCGGCGCGGCGCGCTCCAGTTCGTCCGGCGCGCGCTCCAAGCCCCCCCCCTCCATGGGACGGTCTAGTTCGACCTCGCGACGCGCGTTCGTCATGCGACTATCTGGCGCTGTGGTATGGAGTCGCACCGCAGGTGCCGCCATACTGCGGGCCGCGGTGGCGCGGCTAGCCAATGTGTTCGGCTGGCGCGTGCGTACCGCCAGCCCCTGGCGGCACGCAATCCAGAGCTGGTCCTGATCCGGCAGAATGGCAACGATGCGATTGTGCGGCAGCCCTTGTTCGGTCGAGAGCGTGCTCCATTTAGCCGTGGCCGGATCAAAGCTGGCCAGCCCCTTGGTCCATTTCCACGTATCACTGCCGACCAACACCTGCCCCTCCGCCAGCGCCAGGCAGTTGATCTCCTCGCTCAAGATCCCCTCCGCGTCCATCCAGACGCGCCATTGGCCGGTGCGCTTGTCGAAAGCGGCCAACCCCTCGTCGTCCCCCGGCAGGAAGGAGAAGCCACCGGCCCAGACCTGTGCCGGCCCGGCCGCCAGGGCCGTAATATGCGTGGAGGGCAGTTGGCGACGCATGGGGTAGTAGCGCAGGGCGTCACGCGGTAAGGGCGTCGCCACCAGCGCCCCCGCCTGCGCCCCCTGCGCGGCGGCGACCACCCCGGCCCCACCCAACCGCTGCTGCAGAGCCAGCACGATCACATTCACGCCAAAACGGATCGCTGCTTCGCGCTTCTGACTCTCAATCACGTGGACGTAGGAGCCATTGGGATACTGCTCCCAGGCACAGGGGAGGTCCGTATCGTGGGTATAGAGGATGACGAGGCGCTCGTTGCGTACCAGCCCATAGGCCATGGCTGGTCCGCCGTACAGGTCCACAATCTTGGGCACTGCGCCCAGCGCGTAGGGGGCTGACAGTGCGGCCTCGGCCAGCGGCGCCAGCGCCATGTCCGGATACAGCTCTTTGATCATGCGGCGGAACGAAGTGTCCGAACCGCCGCAGTCGTCCGCATACAAAAAGCCGCCGCGGTCCAGATAGTCGCGCAGGTTGGCAACCTCCTCCTTGCTAAGGCGGAAGACGCGGTTGCCGGTCATGATCAGGAAGGGATTGCGCAGAATTTGCGGATCACTCAGCCCTACGGCCTTGAACTCCACGCCCGCCTTCACGCCGGTGCGGCGGCCCACTTCGTGCAGAATACCGGGCACGGCCGTCGGGTCGGTATTCCACTCGTAGAACTGGCCGACCACCAATTGATAGGTGAAGGCGCCGCTGAGCACGCCATTCGTTTGGCTCAGCGTGAGGTTGCCATCGCCCGCGCTCGGTCGCTCGATGGGTGCGCTCCTGGCGCCTGCCACGCAAAGCAGGAGGCTGCCCAACAGGGCACGGATACGTCGCATGGTCATGGTAAGCCTCCCGCGGCCGTGGCAACCGACTTACGCCACGTGGTGATCCAGGCAGTGCAAAGCGCGGCGGCCGGCACGCACCAGGCAATCGCCAGCCCCCCGATCAGCAAGCGAAAGAGTTCCGTCGCCACACTCTCACTATGCAGGACCTGCCACCGCGGCCCGGTCATGGTCCAGGGCAGCAGGAACAGGGCGATATTCATAGCCGCAACGGCAAAGAAGATGGCGCCAAACATGGCTACAATCACCTTGCGCCCCACCGACATACCGGCCGCCAGCAAGGCACGAAAACCCAGCAAAGGGTTGGCGCGGGAAACCTCCGCCACGGCTGAGGCCACGGCAATCGAGACATCCGTGCTCACGCCGATCGCGCCGAGCAGTACCGAGGCGTTGAGCAGCGCCGGAAAATCGAAGGGGTGGGCAGAGGCGTAAAAGGCCAGCGCCATTAAGTCGCCGTCATGCCGCCCCGAGAGACCCATCCAGCGCCCGAACAGCATGGCCGCCAGCGCCGCCACCGACAAGCCCAGCACGACGCCTAGGCCGGCACCCAGCGCTTTGCGACTGTAGCCGCAAAGGATCCGAAAGGTCACAGCCGCCACGGCAAACGCACAGAGCAGCGTTAAGGGCAGGATCGGCAGCCGGGTGTGGACCACCAGCCAGAGCAGTCCACCCATCAACCCCAGCGAGGCTGCCAGCGCACCGAGGGCGCGCCACCCCTGCCTGCCACTGACCAGCACCACTACCGCGCAAACCGCCACCACCAAAAGCAGCAGCCGCCGGTCGCGCTCGATCTCACTGAGAAAGGCATATTGCTCGCTGGCCGTTTCCTGCAGCCGCACCACGACGCGATCACCCGGCACCACTACCCGATCGTTCACCGGTGACCCGGTGAGCGCATTCTCCACCGCCAACTCCCTGTGCGCGGCCGTACGCACGCTAACCGTCTGCATGGCTTCGGTCCGTGCCGGCGGCGTCTCTGACGCGCGCCCCGTGGCGGCCTGGATGGACAGGACTTCGCCCCGCACCAGACTCGTGCGCGTGCCGCCGGTTGTCGCAGGATATTGGAAGGACGCCTCCCCCAGAAAGTCGTAAGAGACCGCCACCAGCACCACTACGCCCAGAAATAACAGTCCTGCGGCAAGAGTGCGCTTCACGTTGGTGAGAAACCGAAAATAACCGTTTTCACCACGAAGACCACGAAGAGCACGAAGCGTGGTGCCCTCGGCCGGTCGGTCCGCTGCGCGCGTCCGCTGTCCTAAGCGCTGCGCCACCAGTGCCGCCGTCAACGGGATCGTCAGTGCCAGGCCGATCGTGCCGGCGCCGATCGCGACCATTTCCATGGCGGTCCCCTGGCGATTGCTCCAGTCCATCCAGTGATACGGCCATTGCCGGATATCCGGCCGCGCCAGCGCCAGCAGGATGCCGCCGAGGCCGGTGCTGAGCAGTGCAAACGGCAAGGTGTTGATCTCCGTACCGATGACATCCCGGCCAAAGCGCAGCCCCGCGCGGAAGAGCGCGCGGTGCGAGAGGGTCGGGTTCGCCTGGTGTACTTCCTGAATCGTGGCGGTGACCGCCACCGCCAAATCCGCAATAATGCCAACTCCGGCCAGGGCGATGGTGCCCATGGCTAGCTGGCGGAAATCCAGATGCCCGGTGCCCGGGGCATACCACAAGTCACGTAGCAGCGAAGAATAGACGCCGGTGATATGCAACGGCGCCACACAGAGCCAGGCGATGAGCACCGCGCAAAAATAGCCTCCGGCCGCACCCAGGGCCGCGCGCCGGCCCGTCACACCCACGCCCACCAGCAGGAAGACCTGGCCAACCAAGGCCAGCGCGCCGGCGATCAGTAGCACCGGCAGTAGCGGGGCGTGCTGGCAGACGAGCAACCAACCGAGGAAGAGCAACAGGGCCGGTACGGCCGTGAGCATCAGCAGGCATTTCACCCCCTGCCCACGGCCGATCACCAGCAGGCTCCCCAGTAGCACCAAGGCCAGTACCAGCAAGGGCGCACCATATGCACCATCCGCCGCCTTTGCCGAGGAATCCAGGACTGCCAAAGGTAAACCGCTCGTCATCGTATCATCCTGCCACCGCCCGCCCCGCCTCTGGCGCGACGGAACCAAGTTGAAACCAGCTATAGTATACTGCTGAAGGGCGAAGGTTGTCGCAGGGGAAGATCACCGGGCACTTGTTAGCACGCGGGACCCGGTGCAAGTAGCTCAGGTCTCCTTGGCGCCCAACTGCTTGAGCAACCAGGCCATGTTCTCACCCAGCACGGTCATGGTCCGGACGCCTTCTTCATCGGCAAACCTTTCAATTGGAAGAGTACAACAGAATGGGGGCAGAATGGCAAGCGTGGGGAGCGGTCCCCCAAACTGCGAGAGTTCAGCGCGAGGGTCGAAGGACTGCCTCATTTGAGGCGGATAAACCACGTCGAATGCACGAACTGACCCGAAAGAAGGCGCATCGATCGACAATCGGAGGCCCGAGAAGTCCGGCAAGGCTCTA
>CAIOST010000224.1 GCA_903861045.1 uncultured bacterium
AGTAGCGACACTCGGTGTTTTTGGGTTGGGTGTTGGAATGATGCTTGCCGCAATCGACAGCCACCGTGAACCGATATGCTTTTTCTTGCGCGAACGTCTGTATAGATCTCCGCGGCTTTTGCTGGATCGAACAGGCATGTTTGGGACGATACGCCCTCTTAACGCCCCCAGTCAACCCGTTTTTTGCCGCGGTACGCCGCTCGCCGCTTTCCATGGGATTTGACCATGTTAGGACGCGGCGGCCTAATTATTTATGCGGGGTGTTACTGGAGTGAGCCACTGGGGTGTCTCACAGTCCAGCCGAGTATTTCGACGCCCTACGATAAGCAACGGGCCTCCGGCGGCATGCGCCGGAGTAACGGCTTGATGAGGCCAGGCTGACGCCCCCTCGCGCGGGAGATCCATTTTTTTCGCACCTGGCGGCAGATCTCTGGCGTCCGGTGGGCAAGCCCGCCGGGGCGCCCCAACACACGCACGCCCTTCCATACCCAACCACCTACCAACCGCCCTCCCCCCTTCGCGCCCCTCACGGTGGAAACGCTCCCATTCGCATGCCACCTACCACCTACCACCTTCTCTCACCCCGTCGCGCGCCTTCGCGCCCCTCGCGGTGGCAACTCCCCCAACGCTCCTTTTCTTCTATTTGCGACCAGGGGGGCGAATACGCTATATTTCTCGCTTTGCATCAACCGGCGCTCCTTGACCCAGAAGGCAACGCCCAGCACAGAAAGATCCACATGAGAACAACGAAGTTGATCCTGTCCCTGCTCACCATGATCACCCTATCCGCCGGACTGCGGGCCAGTGATGTCTCCTTCCAGGCCAGCCTGCTCCCGGACGTGGCCGTCTTCCCCTCCACCGACCATGTCGGCGGCTTCACCCTCAACCTCTGGGGGATGAACCCGCAGCACGCGCTGGCTATCGGCCTCATCAACGGCAGCTATGGCCAGAGCGGCGGCCTGAGCTTGGGTGGCGTCAACTATGCCGAGAACTACACCGGCACACAGCTTGGGCTGCTCAATCTTGCATCCGCCGACCTGTATGGCGCGCAGATCGGCTGTATCAACTACACCGCCGACATCTGCAGCGGGCTGCAAATCGGCGCCTTCAACTATGCCGGTCGTCTCTCTGGACTGCAGCTCGGCGTCATCAACATGGCCGCCCAAGCTGACCACGGCATGCAAATCGGCCTGATCAACCTGCTCCCGGAGAACCGTTACTGGTTCAACGGCGGACTGGCCAATGAAGTCGCCCCGGTCACCGTGCTCTTCAACTGGCGGCACTAAACCAGCACCACCACCTGCCACCACCACCGCCGCGATCAAGGATCCCCCCATGCAAGTCGCTGATCTGGCCAACATCTCCGGACGCCGCTACCCGGCGCGCCGGCTGACCCAGAACTGGGTCGGCGGCGTATCCCCCATCCAAGCCCAGAACTTCTGCGTCGGGTCCGTCACGCTCGACCCGGACGGCGGCCAGGTCCCCTGGCACAATCAAGAGCAAGAGGAAGTCTACTTCATCCTCGAAGGCACGGTGGAGATCTGCCTCGGCACCGAGCGGCAGATCCTGCACCCGGGCCAGGCCGCGTATATCCCCAACGGCGTCTTCCATCAGGCCACGAACATCGGCAAATCCCCGGCCCGCATGCTCTACTGCTACGGTCCGGCCGGCAATGTCGCCCACTGGAAACAGGAACTGGAAGGCACACTGCCCAAGGCCGGCACGGCAGCCCCGCCGCTCCCCGCTGGCGCCCAGCCGCAGTGCACCGAGAAACCCGCATCGAAATAACCCCAAGGCAAATACATGAGCGAGCAACCCAAGATCCACAAAATCGGCATCATCATGAACGGCGTCACCGGCCGCATGGGCACGAACCAGCACCTGCTGCGTTCCATCGTGCCCATCATCCAGCAGGGCGGCGTCAAACTCTCCCCCACGGAGTTCATCCTCCCCGACCCGATTTTGGTCGGCCGCAACCCGATCAAGCTCGCGAAGATCGCGGCGCAGGCCGGCAACATCAAGTGGACCACGGATCTCGACGCCGTGCTGAAGGACCCCGCCTACCCGGTCTATTTCGACGCGCAGGGGACCAGCCTGCGCGTGCCGTCGGTGACGCGCGCCATCCGCGCCGGCAAGCACATCTACTGCGAAAAACCCACGTCCACCAACACCCGCGATGCTCTGGCCCTCTACACCCTGGCCAAGAAGGCCGGTGTCAAGCATGGCGTAGTCCAGGATAAGCTCTGGCTCCCCGGTTTCCTGAAACTGAAGACCCTCATGGATCGCGGCTTCTTCGGCCGCATCCTCTCGGTGAAGGGCGAATTCGGCTATTGGGTCTTTGAAGGCGACACCATCCCGGCCCAGCGCCCGAGCTGGAACTACCGCCAGGAAGAGGGCGGCGGCATGATCATCGACATGCTCTGCCACTGGCGCTACCTCATCGACAATATCTTTGGCCCGATCGCCTCGGTCAACTGCCTCGGCGCCACGCATATTGCCAAACGCGTGGACGAGCAGGGGAAGACGTTCACCTGTACCGCGGACGACGCCGCCTATGCCACCTTCGAACTGGCCAACGGTATTATCTGCCACTTCAACTGCTCGTGGTGCACCCGCGTCCGGCGCGATGATCTGCTGACCGTGCAGGTGGATGGCGAAAATGGCTCGGCCGTAGCTGGCCTGCGCGACGTCTGGCTGCAACCCTACGGCGCCACACCGCGCCCGGTCTGGAACCCCGACATCCCGCAGGCAGTGGACTTCTACAACACCTGGCAGAAGATGCCGGAACAGCGTGAATTCGAGAACGCCTTCAAGGTGCAATGGGAACTCTTCCTGCGCCACCTCGTGCGCAACGAGCCCTTCCCCTGGGGCTTGCTCGAAGGCGCCAAGGGCGTCCAGCTCGCGGAAAAGGGGATCGAATCCTGGAAAAACCGCCGCTGGGTCACCCTGCCGAACCTGAAGGCCTAATACCCCCGCCGACACGTGTGCCACGGCGAGGAACGCACAACTCTTCCGTGGTGCCCAACAGCAATACTCATTATGGACTTGTGGCGGCGGGTCCGGCGGCCCCGCCGATTGCCATAATGAGAATGGCCGGGTGCCACAGGGAATGCTTGGACAGGAAAGATCCCACATGAAACCAGTTGCACTCATCACCGGCGGCGGACGCGGCATCGGGTTGGGCATCGCGCAGGCCCTCGCCAAAGACGGCGCGGACCTCGCCATCTGCGGCGTGCGCCAGGAGCATGAAGTCGCCGAAGCTCTACTAGAACTGCGTCAGTTCGGCGCAGATGTACTCTACTGCCGCGCTGATGTCTCTGACCCATCCGCGCGTGCCCAGATGCTCGACGCCATCCGCGCGCGCTTCGGCCGCCTGAACATCCTGGTCAACAACTCCGGCGTGGCACCGCAGGTCCGCACCGACATCCTGGAGGCCACGGAAGAGAGCTTCGAGCGCCTGATCAAGATCAATCTGCAGGGGCCGTATTTCCTGACGCAAACCGTGGCCAACTGGCTCGTGGCACAGAAGAAAGCCGATCCGTCGTTCCGCGGCTGCATCGTGAATATCTCCTCCATTTCCGCCACGGTCGCCTCCCCCAGCCGCGGCGAATATTGCATCTCCAAGGCCGGCATCAGCATGGCCACCCAGCTCTGGGCCACCCGCTTGGGCGAGTTCGACCTGCCGGTGTACGAAGTGCGCCCCGGCATCATCAAGACCGACATGACCGCCGGCGTCACGGCCAAGTACGACAAGCTCATTGGCGAAGGACTGCTGCTACAATCGCGCTGGGGACTCCCCGAGGATGTCGGCCGGGCCGTGGCCATGCTGGCACGAGGCGACCTGGCCTACTCCACCGGCCAGGTCATTCTCGTGGACGGCGGCCAGACCATCCAGCGACTTTAACCGTAGAACCTCGCAAACCGTGGGTTAACCACCACCCAACCACCCAACCAAAATTCGCGTTCATTCGCGGTTACCCACCACACCAGCCATGCATAAGACACACACCTGCCACACGCTGATCATCGGCAGCGGCGCTGCCGGTCTCAACGCCGCCCTGCAGCTCCGCCGCAAGGGGATCACCGACCTGCTGATCCTCACCGAAGGGCTGCAGATGGGCACATCCATCAACGCCGGCAGCGACAAGCAGACCTACTACAAACTCGCCATGTGCGGCGCCGAGGCCGATGCCCCCAAGGTCATGGCCGAGACCTACCTGGCTGGCGGCAGCATGCACGGTGACCTGGCACTGGTGGAAGCCAGCCTCTCGGCCCGCGCCTTTCTCAATCTAGTCAACATCGGCGTGCCGTTCCCACAGGATGCCTACGGACAGTTCGTCGGCTACAAGACCGACCATGATCCGCGCCAGCGCGCCACCTCCGTGGGTCCTTACACTTCGCGCGACATGTGCCGCGCCCTGATCCGCGAAGTCCAGCACTGGCAAATCCCGGTGCGCGAAGGGCGGGTCGTGGTCTCGCTCCTGACCGCCACACAGAACGGTCAGCGCCGGGCCGTGGGTGCCGCCGCCCTGGATGAACAAGGCCAACTGGAATACTACACCGCGGAAAACGTGGTCCTGGCCGTGGGCGGCCCGGGCGGACTCTACCAGAGCAGCGTCTACCCCAACGTCCACACCGGCGCTATTGGCGTGGCCCTGCTGGCCGGCGCCGCCGCACAGAACCTGCCGGAATCCCAGTACGGCCTGGCCTCCATCGGCTTCCGCTGGAATGTCTCCGGCACCTACATGCAAGTCGTGCCGCGCTTCATCAGCACGGCCGCCGACGGTCAGAGCGATGTACGCGAGTTCCTGCCGCCGTACTTCGACACCCTGGGCGCCATGAACTCCATGGTCTTCCTGAAAGGGTATCAGTGGCCCTTTGACTCGCGCAAAATCGTCGGCGGTTCGTCCATCGTGGACATTCTGGTCTACATCGAGACCGTCCTCAAGGGGCGCCGCGTCTTCCTCGACTACCGCACGAATCCAGAGGGGTTCCGCTTCGAGGACCTTACGCCCGAAGCGCACACCTACCTCAAGAACTCGCAGGCGTTGCTCGACACGCCGATCGCCCGCCTGCACAAGATGAACCCTGGCGCCATCGAGCTCTACCGCGACCACGGCATTGACATCACGGCCGAGCCGCTGGAGATTGCCGTCTGCGCCCAGCATAACAACGGCGGCCTCGCCGGCAACCACTGGTGGGAGTCCACCAACCTGCCGCACCTCTTCCCGGTCGGCGAGGTCAACGGTTCTCATGGCGTCTACCGCCCGGGTGGCTCCGCCTTGAACTCCGGACAGGTCGGTGGCTTCCGCGCCGCCGACTACATTGCCGCACGCTACCGCGAACCCACGCTGACGCCAAACACCCTGCAAGCCGCCATCGCCACCGCCCAGGCCGAACTGACGCCGCTGCTCGGCGCCAAGCTGGCCACCGACTGGCGTGCGGAACGCGCCCAACTGCAGGCCCGCATGAGCCGCTCTGCCGCGCACATCCGCGCCAAGGCCGACTTGGGACAGGCCGCCGCCGACGCCTGGGCGCAGTGGCGCCGCCTCGCGCAAGCCGGCTGCGCTGGCGCCGTCGAGGAAACGCGCGAAGCGCTGCGCAACCGCCAACTCTGCTTTGCCCATGCCGTCTATCTGGATGCTGTACACTTTGCTGTGGCAAGCGGCGTCGGCAGCCGCGGCTCCTGCATCGTGCTCGATCCCGCCGGCGCCCGCGCCCATGCGCGCCTGGACGCGGCCCAGTGGAGCTTCGCGCCCGAAAACCCGGCCTTCCGCGAACAGGTGCTGGAGACCATCGCCGCGCGCGACGGCCGCGCCATTTCCCGCTGGGTGCCGCGTCGCCCCATGCCTGACAGCGATGCCTGGTTCGAGACAGCCTGGGCCGCCTTCCGCCAGGGAACCATCTACAACCAGTAACCCACCCGCCATGCGCGGTTCCGCACGCGCTCCCTCCGCTCTGCGGTCGACGCGTACGGTGACGATTACGGTCGACGAATTCAGAAATCCCCTCGTTACAACCAATCGTGTCGCCAATTCTACGTGGACCGGTCTATATCAGTGCGGCGATTCTTTTGGGCGTCGCACCCAGAGCCGGCAACGTTTTTACCAAGCTATCAATGGTTGCCGACGCCGGACACTTGAGCAGGCGTGCGACACCCGACTGTTTTGTTCCAATTATTTTCTTTCCACCCCCCACCGGATCAAACGCCATAGCGCCAGGGGTGGCTCCGTTTAACTGAGCACGGGCGGCTCCATTTTGGTGAGCGCTATAGTCCAGCTCCGAAAAAAACGAAAACGTTTTCGTTTTTTCTGCGAACCTCAGAGTCTAACATGGATGCACAGGATGGACAGGATGGCGTAGCTCTCATGTCCATGAAACACCGGCCCAAGCGGTACGCCTGGGCGGCACTGTTGAAACGGGTGTTCGCCACCGACGCGCTGAAATGCGACTGTTGCGGTGGTAGAATGCGCATCCTCTGCGCGGTCAATCCGCCCGATGCGATTCGGAAGATTCTGGATTGTTTGGGTATGCCGATCCGTGCCCCGCCGACCGCCCCAGCGCTGATCGAAGACTGGGGTGGTCGAAAAGCAACGCCACCATCAAAAACAAGTTCCGACCACCCTCCTGAGCCACTCCCCCCCGCCCAAATAGTTTACATAACCGCCTTTATCCGACCCTGAGGTGTTCCGACCCCCGCGCGGAGTGCAGCTTGTACGTCCTATCCGTCGTAGCGCCCGCTGTACTTGGCTGTGTCGCCCGGCTGATCGGAGAACCACGTGCCAAAAGTTGGCCACATAAGGCACAAAAGACACAAAAGAACCAGTATTTATGTGCCTTTTGTGGCTAACCTTAATTGTCTGCGCCGATCCAGTCCATGTCCAAACCCTCTGCCAACCATCACCACTCCACTTTTAGCATACACAAAAGCGGCTTCTGTGGTTACCACAGAGCCTTGCTACAGCCAGCCTGCGTTAGGTGGCGCTTCAGGAAAAGACCATGCCCCGGCCAGTCCGGGGCATGCATTCTTGTCGCCTCCGGAGCAAGGTTTGCCCTATAATATTCCCCGTCCGCCCTGCTTCCGCTCCGCCGGTTCGGCGGCGGGGGCTGGATGGACCGACACACCGGAGGATTCTGCAGATGCACCCGACCGACCGGATCGCTCTCCCGCACTCACGGCTCCGCGCGCTGACCGCCCGCCTGAGGTCAGCCCGGTTCCCCAATTTTCAATTTTCAATCTTCCCTCTTCCATCTCTCCTGCTCTTCCTGCTCGCGGGCGCGGTCCAGGCGGCCACGGTGACGTGGATAGGAACCACCGCCAACTGGGAGACCCCCGGCAACTGGAGCGGAGGGGTGCGCCCGGGCGTTGGCGATGACGTCGTCATTGATGGCGGAACCGCCCAACCAACGTTAAACTTCAATGCGTCAGACACCACTCCTTCCGTCACCATCAACTCACTGACCCTCGGCCAGACCACCGCCTCGACGCTGACCTTCCAGAACGGCAACGTGACTACCAAACGGCTGATCGTCACGGGCGATGTCGCCATCGGCACCAACGGCACGCTCACGCATGCAGCGGAGACCTCCATCAGCACCACCATCGACAGCGAGACCCAGCGGCTCTTCCTGGATGTGGGCGGTAGCCTGACCATCGCCGCCGGCGGGCAGGTCAATGTGAACTACAAGGGCTATGTCAGTGGTGCTGGGCCCGGCAAGGGCATTGGCGATTTCCAGCACGGCGCAGGCCATGGCGGAGGAGGTGGCAAGGGCAACAACGCCGGCTACGGCGGAACCACCTATGGCTCGATCACCAACCCGGTGAATTCCGGTTCCGGCGCAATCTTGGGGTCGGGTGGCGGCACGGTGGTGCTTCGGGTGACGGGCACCATCACCCATAACGGCGTCATCACGGCCAATGGGGGGGGCGGGGTTGTGGGAGGGTCCAGTCAACATGGTGCCGCTTCCGGCGGTTCAATCAACCTCAGGGCCGGATCGATCACAGGGGGAGGCGTCATCTGCGCCGACGGAGGAGCGAACGAAAACACCAGTTGGGGTGGTGCGGGTGGGGGCGGGCGGATCGCGGTGGTCATCACCAACGTGAGCGCGACGATCCCCGACTCGATCGCCACCAATATCTCGGCGGTCACCGGCGGCACAGCGGCGAAAGCCGGCGCCGGCGGCACCATCTACCTGATGACCAACGGCCAGAGCTGTGGAACCCTGGTTGTGGATTGGAAGAATCGGGCAAACATCTCCGGCAGTCCAACACTGTTACGAGACGCCGCAAACCAGTTCGACACGATCATCCTGACCAACCAGGCCATTTTCGCCGTGGGCACCAACGCCACCCTCAACCTGACCGGTTGCACGCTGCTCACGCCCCCGAGCGCTGCCAACTATATCGCGAGCAGACTCCTCCTGGGTCTTGACAACGGTACTGTGACGTGGCCGGCGGCCTGGACCAACTACGGCGCGATCTCGTGGCAGAGCACCAACATAATGACGATTGCTAGCAGCCTCACGGTGGCGAGCAATGCCGTGCTGACCACGGAGATTGGGTACAAGCTGTCGCTGGCGCTGGCGAACCTGACCCTCGACAATGGAGCGTGGATCTATTTGGACGCCAGGGGGTTCTCAACATTAGGACAGGGTAGTGAAGTTCAGCAAGGCGGGAGCTATGGCGGGTTGGGCGCCAAGGGGGATAACGCCGGCAACTCCGGAACCACCTATGGTTCAATCACCAACCCGGTGGACTTTGGCAGCTCGGGAGGGGGGCTGGGAGGCGGCGCGGCGATCCTGCAGGTGAGCGGTGCCTTTACCCATAACGGCGTCATCAGCGCGGTTGGAACGTACGGGGGGAGCAACAGTGGCGGCGGGTCCGGTGGCTCGATCAACTTGCGCGTGGGCTCGATCGCAGGCGGCGGTATCATCCGCGCCAACGGGGGCGTGCCCCAGAATGCCTCCTTCGGTGGCCAGGGTGGTGGCGGGCGGATTGCGTTGGTGGTCACCAACGTGGGCGCAACCATTCCTGATTCCATCGCCACCAACATCACGGCTATTACCGGCGGCGGCACAAGAGCCGGCGGCTGCGGCACCATTTACGTAATGACCAACGGTCAGACTTACGGCACCTTGATCGTGGATAGCAGAGGGTGGGCTCCGTCGGCACCCGCATCGACATTGATCAGCCCGTCGGTCACGGACGCCGTGGTGGGCGATGTGCGGCTGCTGAATAGCGCCAACCTGACCCTTTCGAATGCGACCCTGTCCGTCTGCGGCAGTTGGTCCAACGCGGTCGGGTCGACGGCGATCTCCGGCGGCACGGTGGTTTTCGCGGGCTCGGCACCTGCCACCATCTGGAGTGCCAACACCTGGAGCAACCTGGTGATCACCAACCGCAACAAGGTCGTCTACTTCGAGACCAACAAGGTGCAGACCATTACCGGCACCCCCACCTTCGACAACTATGTAACGCTGCGCTCCACGGTGGATGGCGTGCGCTGGATCATCGCCGCAACCAATGCCAGCAGCACCGGCATCCAGTTGGTGGGGAAGGTCTCCGCCCGGGACAGCAATGCCACCAACGACTTCTTCCGGGCCTCCGGCGGCTCGGACCTGGGGAACAACTACCACTGGATCTTCCCGCCCCGCGGCACCGTGGTGACCGTGCGGTAGGCGGTAGGCGGCAGGCGGTAGGGGGCAGTGTCCCTTCGCAGCCTTCCCTTCCGCTTCCCCGGCCGCTGCGGCGGGTCCAGCGGCCGGTCCGTCTTCCAGGACGGTTTGTCGGTTGGGCAGGGAAAGGCAAAAGACAAGGTAGCAAGATGAAGAGGAAAGATAAAGTAGGGTGCGCAATTCACTGCACCCGCTACGCCTGAACCCCGAGCCCTTCACCGCCCCTCCCCGTAGCCCGATGGCTGTGCTGGTTAGGCGGTCAGGGTTGTTATGGGAACAACAAAGACCCCGTCGTGACGACGGTGGGCAAAGCCATTGCCGGTCACAACCACCAGCGCGCGTGCCGCGGGTGTTTTGGCGGTGTCGATGCGGAGAATGCCGCACGCGAGGGAAGGGTCGGCGAAATGACGTTTGGGCATTTGCCGCAAGGTCGCGCTGGAGCGTATGTGCGCATTCCATGCAGGAAGGTCTTCGACCAGCAGTAACCGCTTGCGCGCGTCCAAGTAATCCGCCGCCGTTTCCTCCTTGAAGCCGCCGGCACTGCCGCGGACATCCGCGGCCAGCGTCGCCACGGAGACTTCCGTGGAGATGTTCCGCGCAAGGGACTGCATAAGCCGCAAAACTTTGTCGGGGTCGCGACGTTTTTCGGAGACGCGACTGATGTCAACTTCCGCCGTCAGCGTTGCGTAATCACGGGAAAACTCCAGCGCGCGACACTTCTGGAGAGTTGTAGCGCGGTCTCCGTCTTGCCACATGCTTTCGGCCCGGTGACAAGCACCGCGCCAGCGGCGCAAAG
>CAIOST010000225.1 GCA_903861045.1 uncultured bacterium
CCCCCCCCCCACCGGGGAGCTCCTCCGCGCGGCTGCGTGTGGCCGCTGTGGCACCTGATTTGTACAGCCAAAGAGATGCTAAACTTACGGTTCTAGGATAAAAGGTATGTATGGTTTGGCCTTTTCGATGGAACAGCTAACAGAAGGAATTGTATGAGTCAGGCAGATAGGCCGATGAATGCCGAGGCGATGATCACGATCTACACAGCCGAACGTCACGTTCTGCTGGGGTACATCATGGCCATCGTGCGCGATTATCAACTGGCTGAGGATGTCTATCAGGAGACGGCGGTCGCCATTCTCAAGGATTTGAACGGGTTCGACCCCAGCCGTGATTTTCGGGCCTGGATGCGGGGGGTTGCCCGGAATAAGGCCAAGCAGGCGCTGACGCGCGTTTCGCGCGAGCAGAAAGTTCCGCTGGAGGAGCTCGAGACTCTGATTGATCAGGCCTATAGTGAGCAGGGCGAAGATGAGAGTGCCTACCTGATCCGCTATCAGGCCTACCTGCCGGATTGCATGGGACGCCTGGTCGACTGGCAGCGCACGGCGGTACGGCTGCGCTACGCGGAGAATCTCAACCTGGCAGCCATTGCCCGGAATCTGAATAAGTCCACAGGTGCGGTACAGGTGGGATTGAGTCGAGCCCGTGATCTCCTACATGCGTGCATTGAGAAGAAGTGGCGCCTCGCCCAAGCTATGGGAGGCGCAGCATGAACGAGCTCTACGAACTGACCGAACGGCAGGTCGCCGGTGAAGCCACGCTGGAAGAGCAGACGCGCCTGCGTGCGTTATTGCAGGACAAGGCTGCCCGCGCGATGTATGTCCGGCATGTCACGCTGATGGCCACGATGCGCGGTATCTGCAAGGCGATCGATCAGGAGGCGTCCGAGGTCCGCAGCATGCAGGGGCCGGCGCCTATCCGACGCACTATGCGCTGGTACCCTCGGCTACGGGCGCTGGCCGCGAGCCTGGTCGTTGTCGCAGGTGGGGTGTGGTGGTTGAACCGGCCGCAGGCCGGGTCGCTGGAGTTGCGGGTGGCGGAGATGCGGGGGCAGGTGTCAGGGTTCAGGGTTCAGGGTTCAGGGGGGATGGGGGACATTGAAAAGGGAAGATTGAAAATTGAAGATGGGAAGAAGGGCTCTGCGTCCGGGGGCACCGCGTCATCGAGTCACCCAGTCACCGCGTCAAAGGCCACAAGCCACAAGCCACTCCACGTTGGCGACATGCTCCACCCCGGCGATGGGGTCTCGGTCGGCGCAGATGGCTATGCCAAGCTTGCGTATCCTGATGGAACGCAGATAGATCTGCACGGCAGCACGCGCCTGCGGGTGCTGCGCGGGGCGGGTGGTCACAAGAACGCCAAAAGCCTCGCACTGGAGGGCGGACTGCTGGTCTGTGCGGTGGCGCCGCAGAAGCAGCCGTTCCGGCTGGAGACCGCGCACGGCGTGGCCGAGGTGGTCGGTACGCGCTTTACGCTGGCTGAGAACCGCGACCAGACCACGTTAGCCGTACAGGCCGGCCGGGTCGCCCTGCACAATAATGACCAGCGGCTGGAGGTGCGCGCCGGAGAGACGGCCGTGAGCGCGGCAGCCGGTCTGCGCAAGCTCGTAGCGGCAGACGCCTGGCTGCAAGCCCTGCTTGTCCAGGCCGAGACCGGCCCGTGGGACGTGGTAAACCTTGGGACGGGTGTGTATTCGAATGACGTCTGGCGTATGGACGGCCGCCGTGGTCCGGCCGCACGGCGCATCTGGAACGTGCAGGCGTATGCGGACAAAGGGTGCTTGGTCAACTTTAGCGATGGTCAGCGCTGGTCGCGGGTGGTGGTGGTCGGCCGCATGATGGTTCTGCCAGAGGGCGAGACGGCACCGGAGCTTGAGTGGGGTGGCACGACCGCGCCGGCTTGCTGGCAAACGCGACGCGTTAGCGGGGAAGATTTGCGCAAGGGCGTCACGGTCGACTATCTGAATATTCAGCAGGCGTGCGTGACGATTAACGGCGTCACGCAGAAAACCGGGCACACCGTGGCTGTGCCTATGCTAGACGCGCGGGCCTGCCGGGCCGGCGCCTGGTATCGCTATGCCGTATATTTTGATGCGGCCGCACCCGCTCAAGGGCGCGTGATTTGTGCCACTTGGCCGGAGGCGCAGGGGGCGCCGTTGGCGGCCTCCGCTTGGTTGTCGAAGCACGGCAACGACGTAGGCAGCATTGGCATCGAAGTTGGGTTGAGTGTCCAGGGCGTTTTGATGGTGGCGCAGGGGCTGAAGGTCGTGCCGCTGGGTGCGGAGCTACCCCCGCCGCCGCAGGAGTGGCTGGACGAAAAGTAGCGGGAGGTCGCCAGGATGATTCGTCGAAATGGTTCGCGCGTCGTCGGGTTGGTCGTGGCATGGGTGGGGGTTGCCGGGTTGCTGGGGGCGGCAGGTCAGGCCCGGGCGGATGGGCTGGTAGCCTATCATACCAATATTGCGGCCGCCGTGCTGTCGCAGCGCGTGCCGATCAACCTGAGCCCGTGTGTCTACAATCCGAACCAAGGGCCGCTGACCTTCACGCTGCTGCAGGCGCCCGTGGCCGGTACGCTGGAAGATGCTACGACGCCCCTGACAGCGGGTGTGTCGACCACGGCCACCAACTGGTACTATTCCACCACAGCCGTTCAACCGGGCACCGATAGCTTTACCTGGGAAGTGCGCGACGACACAGGTAACGCGGCGACGGGCACGGTCGCCATCGCGCTAGGCACCAATACCCCGGTGACCGTCCAAAACCAGACCTTTTCGGTCCAGCCGTGGCCAAGTAAAACAAGCCTATCGCTATCCTTTTTCGACCCGGATACCTATCAGACAAATACCTTTCAACTGGTGACCGCGCCTATGCAAGGATGGCTTTTAGATGATAAAGGCAGTTCGTGGAGCAGTAGCTTTAATGAAGACTTAGATGACGACGAATACGACTGGAAGCCATGCCAGTCTTGGCGCTACCGGCCCTTATCTAGTGCGACGGGCACGGATTCGTTCACCTGGCGCGCGAGCGATGGCCTGACGACTTCGGAGACCGCCGTGGTCACCTTCACGTTTGGCAACAACCCGCCAAGAGCCAACAACCAAACCTCGAATGTAACCGGCGGCGGCTGGTTAGCCTTAGCCTTTACGGATCCGGATGTTGAGCAGTCGCGTTCGTTCTACCTGACTACGGCACCGGCGCATGGCTGCGTGGAATACTATGACGGCACCTCCTATAAGCCGTTTCCGCCGAATGGCCCGGTTGGTACGAACAAGTGGCGGTACATCGCCGAGGCCGGTTTCGCCGGCACCGACTCGTTCCAGTGGAAGGTCTCCGACCAGCTCGCGGAGTCCGCACCGGCCACCTATACCTTGCACGTTACGACCAATGTGACGCCCATCGCGTATGGCATGCGTCTGTACGTTACACCGGGCGGGTCCGTTTCGGCGGACGCCGACTTCACGGATCCGGACACCAATCAGGTCCGGGTGGCCGAGATCATGGAGCATCCCGCGCACGGCGCGGTGGCTGTCACGCTGGCGGGGGGGGCGCCTACTTTCACTTATACGCCGACCACCGGCTTCACGGGCGAGGATCGTTTCTCCTATCGCATCTGCGACGGTGCCAGCTATTCCGCGACGGTGGTCTGCCGCGTGCAGGTGCGGACGCCTGCCGAGCGTGCAGGCAGCCTGGTGGTGCTCGTGGTCAACGCGACCCTCCTGCCGAATATCTCCAACGAGGTGGCCCGGCTGCGGGAGGATCTCTTGAAGGAGGGGTACACCGCCAAGATCACGCCGTGGTCGGACGGTTCGGTGTCGAACCTGTGGAACTATCTGCGACAGGAATACAGTGATACGAACCAGTGGTTGGCAGGAACCCTGCTCATCGGGTCGTTGCCCAAGCCCCAGGAATACTGCCCTTACGAGTACGGCGGATGGTTGTATACCGATCTGGTTTTCTGGAATTTGCATTATTTCCAGACCACCCAGTCCGACACCCTGAGGCGCGATATCTGGGCAAGTCGGATCATTGCGCAGGACACGACGTACGGCACGGAGGTGGCGCTGATCAAGCGGGCGCTCGACGCGAACCACAACTATCGTGCCGGTATCTCCCGGCTGCCGCATACCGCCTACTACTTTGCCGTTCCGGAATTTTTTCCATATTTGGGGTATTCAGGAGATAAGATAGTAGAATGGCTGCGTACGGTCTGGCCCGCCGCC
>CAIOST010000226.1 GCA_903861045.1 uncultured bacterium
TAATCTTAATCGTAATCGTAATCTGCTACTAAGGATTGGATTACGATTATGATTATGAAGCAAGCAGCCCTCGCGGCAGCCTGAAGTTCATGCTTGGCGCAGCGTGCAAGAAAGGCGATGATCCACGCGCACCAAGCGATGCACCAGCGGCAGGAACAAGGTTGTAGGTCTGTCTAAGGTGCAGGCCGTTGGTGATCGCTGACGTTCGGCAGGGATTATCACAATGAGACTCATGGCCCTGTTTTTCCTCTTGGCGGGCGCCCTTTCCGCGGAGGCCGCGCAGACGCTCCGCCTCCAGCAGGTCGGCAAGGTGGTGGACGCGCAGGGGATTTGTAGCGTGCAGCCCCGACTGCAGGAGCGCGGCACGCCCGTCACAGCGGGAACCCCCGTAAATCCCGGCGACCGGTTGCAAACCGATCCGCGCGGCGCCAACGCACTCCTAGTCCGGCTGGCGTCGCAAGCCGAGCTGGTGCTCGGCCCGGGCGGACTCGTAGAACTGGTCGACGCGCAGACGCTCCGGCTGGTCCGCGGCGAGCTGCAGGTCGCTCCGGGCGCGCAGTCCCCCGTCACCGTGCGCCTGCCTGGCGGCCAGACGCAGCGCCTCACGACCAAGAGCGTCTGGCGTGTCGAGGATGAACAGGCCACGGAGCTCAAAGCCCCCCCCAACTGGCTGCAGGCGTTTCTGGGCGCGGTGCCGGCCGAATCCATGGGTGCGCTGCTGGCCAAGGTGGACGGTCGCGATGTGCCGCTCACGATCGGCTACCACAAGGTCACCGTGGACATCCGCGACCAGATTGCGCGCACCGTCATCGAGGAGTCGTTCGTCAATCATACCGGCGGTACGCTCGAAGGCGTTTTTCACTTCCCCTTGCCCCAGGATGCGTCGATCTCCGGTTTCGGCATGTGGATTGGCAACGAGTTGGTCGAGGCCGACGTGGTCGAAAAGCAGCGCGCCCGGGAGATATACGAGACCATCCTGCGCGAACGCCGCGATCCGGGCCTGCTGGAATGGGCCGGCGGCAACATCTTCAAGGCCCGCATCTTCCCGATCTTCGCGCACTCCGAGAAGCGCATCAAGATCACCTACACGCAGGTCCTCCCCATGCAGAACGGGCGCTATCGCTACAGCTACGCGCTCCAGTCGGAGATGCTCCGGCAGCACCCGCTGCGCGAGCTGGCGGTGAACGTACGCATCCACTCTGCGCTGCCGCTCAAGCGCGTCGCCTGTCCCACGCATGCCGCCCGCGTCAGCCAGACCGCCCAGTCGGCCCAGGTCGAATTCGCGGCCCAGCAATATACGCCGTCGCGTGACTTCGAGGTCGAGATCGAGACCGACGCACGGGGGCGCGAGGCCGTCCTGGTGCCGCACCAGCGCGGGGACGACGGCTACTTCCTGCTGCTCGTCTCCGCGCCGGAGGGCGGCGGCGACGGGCAGCGGACGCTGATCCCGGACGGGCCGCCGCTGGACGTGATCCTCGTCGCCGACAGCTCGGCCTCCATGGACCGCCGGCAGCGCGAGGCGCAGGATCAGTTCCTCGCCGCGCTGCTCGGTGCGCTGGGCCCCAAGGACCGCTGCCGGCTCGTGGCGGCGGATCTGGACGGCACGTGGTTCCGCGACGGCCAAAGCTTCGCCCCCGCCGGGACGGCGATCGCCGCCGCCCGGGCGTTCCTTGCGGCCCGTCCTTCGCTCGGTTGGACGGATCTGGAGCGCACCTTCAGCAACGTCCTCGCCCGTGCCACGGCCAAGACCCTAATCGTCTACGTCGGCGATGGCATCGGCACCACCGGCGACGCCGATCCTGTGCGTATCGCCCAGGCCCTGCAGCGGCTCCATAAGGGCGTCGGATCGGTGCATGCCGTGGCGACCGGCAGCAGCTTCGAACCGGGCATCCTCAAGGCCCTAGCTGGCATGGGCGGCGGTTCGTTCCGCCGCATCGAAGGACGGAACGGCCCCCAGACCGCGGCGCTGGCCCTGCTCGGCGAGATCACGCAACCCGCGCTGCGCGACCTTGCCATTGAGTTCAAGGGGTTGCGCGCGGCGCGGGTCTATCCCGCGGTGCTGCCCAACGTCTGCGCCGGCCAGCAGCAGATCGTGCTCGGCCGCTACCTGCCGGATGGGCGGGATCAGTCCGGCGAGGTCGTGGTGCGCGGCACGCGCGACGGTAAGCCCGTCCGCTTTCAGGCGGCGGTGGCGCTCAAGGATGCGCAAGCCGGCAATGAGTTCATCCCCCGTCTCTGGGCGCGCATGCACCTCGACGCCCTGCTCGAGCAGGGGCAGACGCCGGCGATCAAGGACGAGATCGTGGCGCTCTCCGAGGATTACCATCTCATGACGCCCTACACGTCGTTCCTGGTCCTCGAGAGCGACGAGGATCGTGAGCGGTTCAAGGTCAAGCGCCGCTTCCTGATGCGCGACGGCGAACGATTCTTTGCCAGTGGCCGCGATGCTGCGACCCTGGAACTCCGCCAGCAGCAGATCCAGGCTACCGGCCAGTGGCGGCAGGATCTGCGGCGCGACACATTGCGAGAACTGCTGGACATGGGGCGGGATCCGGCCTCCTGGCAGAGCCTGGTCTCCAAGTTCAGTGGCAGCGCTCCGTGGTCCAGGGGACCGGCGGGCATGGGGTACGCGGGGGGGTCAGCGATATCCTTCTACCGTCCGACATTTGATGATAATGGGAGTGCATACGGCGGCGGCCGCAAAGGGGCAGGTGGTCGTGAGCAACAAGATGCATCCGCAATGACGGGTAGCGACCCGGAGGCCTTCTTCGGCGACCAAAAGGATTCGGACGCCCCAGCGGAAGCTGGCCGTGAACCCATGGCAGAGCGGGAGACTCAGGCCGGGGCCGCAAGCGCGGCCCAGAATAACCTCAAGTACAAGCGGATCGTCGGCAGGCCGGCACCAATGGAGGCGGCCTGCCGAACCCGCTTCTCCGGCGGTGGATGTGATGCCGATGATTCCGCACGTTTTACCAATGCCCGCGGCAGACGCGACGCGTATGGCACCGTCGATAACCATCCGCGCATCACGCAAGAAAGGGTGGGTTACCGGTCTGCGTCCGTCAGTTATCCGGACACTGTTTTTGCCTCGGTTTTCCCCCCCTGGGCCGCTCTGCCGTCCGAGAGCACGGCCATGGCGTCGGCGTGGCCGCCGGAGATTCGGCGCGTGGCCGACAGCCTGTTGCGTCAGCCGGTTCTCGAGACGCTGGCAGGCGGGGTGGAAATCAGCGTGGAGCACCTCGCCACCCCCTCCACGGGTTACATGCGGGGCTATCAGTGCCATTTGAAGATGCTCTACTCGCCGCATCAGTGGATCGCCCGGCGCACGGAGCGCGATCAGCGCACCCTGATCGATTGGGCCGATGGCGAGACGCGCGGCGTTCTCTGCCAGGCCATGCAGGTGGGGCGCCAGCGCCAAGCGCAGCCGGCAGACCTGAGGCTGCAACTGGACAACACGCGCGCCCTCAACGACTACTCATTATACTCGTTAGTCCAGGATTTTGAATCGTGGGTGCCGGCCTTAAGCACGAACGCGCAAGGCCATGTTCTGATTACGCTCACGTCTCCCGACAGTTCCGATTCCGCCAGACATCGTTTCTGGATCGACACGCAGCGCCATGTGCTGTTGCGACAGGAATACTGGTTCAATGGAAAGATCTATTCCGAGACCCGCTTTGAGGATTTTGTCCAGGCCGGCGGATGCTGGTGGGCCACGAAGATCACGACCTTCAACGACGAGGGACGGAGCACAGGCACGACGACCCTCACTGTCAGGGACGTAGACGCCCAGGCTTTTGCCCAGCAGTACCAAGCCGGTTTGCCCGATAGGGAGCGTGCGATCGTCGTGCGGGACGCTCTGCCCGATCTGGCGGCGGCCCGGCAGGCAGACTTCGAGAAACGCGCATCGTTCGAAGAGTTGCTCATGCTGATCAATTACGATCGCCGGAATGAGCAGTGGGATCAGTTGTATGAGCTCTGGCAGCGCGCCGAGGCGCTGGCCAGGGGGAAGCCCGGCCTCGAGTGGATGACTGACGCGATGCTTGAACTGACCCGCCGGAACGAAGAGCTCGCCCAGCGCTGCCTCGAGCGCGCCCGGCGTCTGGTGGCCGATACGCCGCCGGATGAGCTCTACCTGAGCGGGGTCATCAAGGCCCGCGCCCGTCGCGCGCTGCAGGCGCACGAACAACTCGTGTTGCACGATACGCTGCGTGCGGTTTATGCGCGGCAACCGGCGGCGCTGCGTGCCGGCGTGACCTGGCGGCAGGGGCAGGCCCAGCTTCTTCAGCAGGCTGGCCGCCTCGACGAGGCCCGGCACGCCTGGGAAGCCCTCGCCCAAGAGTGCCCGGCGGATACCGGCATCCAGACGCAGTATTTGTCCGGGATGGCCGCAGCGGGTGAATGGCCGGCCGCTTTCCAATGGATCAGAGCCCTGCTCGCCAAGCCCGGCCTTTGGTCGAGAGCCGAGCGCGACGAGGTGCGGGAGGCCGTGACCAGACAGGTGCTTCAGCGGGTCCCGGAAGCGGAATGGCTGCCCTTTCTCGAAGCCTGGCTGGCCGATAGCCCGGCTTACGCCAATGCCTACGACCACTATCTGGGCGCCCTGCTCCGCCTGCATCAGATGGAGAAGGTCAACGCCACGCTCAAGCAGTGGCTGGAAGAAGGGGTGGCGGGGCAGCAGTCAGAGATTGGAGGTCAGAAGTCAGAGGTTGGCGGTCAGAAGACCGAAGCGGAGCAGGTGCGCATGGTCCGGTTGGGCGCGGCGGTGCGGATGGTGCTGGGACAAGCGAACTACAGTGGCTCCTATAGCGGCCGCAGACCGTATGACGAGCGGTGGAGTCCGCTGCTGGCCCAGGTGGTGACGGCAACCTACCGGTCACCGACAGGGTACGGTCTGGCCGACCAGATTATGCGGTACGACGCCTTCCGGCAAACAAAGGAGGCGGCCGACCTATGGCGCCTGTGCGCGGACGTGCTGCGCAACGACACTGGCGCATTGGGCGATAAACAACTTTCCGGTTTGGTCTCCTGGCTCCAGTCCGCGGATCCGGCGCTGAGCGACGAGGCTTGGCAGGCGATCGGGCGGGGGGTGATCGCGCGGTGGGAGCAGGCGCAGCCTGCTGCCACCCGGCATGGGATCGGGCAGACGGTTCTGCAGCTCCTGCGGCGCAGCGGTGGCGAGGGCGCCGCCTTGGCGTTCCTAAGGCGCCAGGTCAAGGAGGGGCCGGCCGCATACCGCGCGACCTATGCGGGTCAGCTCAGCGACGCCCTGCGCGCACAGCCGTGGCGCGTGGAGGTCGAAGACGAATGCTTCCGTCTGCTGGGGCAACTGAGTTCGGCAACCAATGCGGCGGAGCGGCTGCCGATCGTGGTGCCGGCGCTGTGCGACCTGGTGGATGCGATGGCGCAGGGGCGGTATCAGGCGGCCCTGGACGCCATGCCCAAGCCGGAGGCACTGTCGCGTACGGAGCTCAAGGCGTACCAGCGCCAGCAGCAGTCCGAGGCCCGGGCTGGCCTGATCCAGCGCCTGGCGGACGAAGTCGGGCGGCAGGACGCCACGCTGGCGCCGTGGCTGACGATCGAGCGCCTCGCGCTGGCGCTGCGTCAGAAGCAGGATCCGCGCGCACTGGCAGGGGGCTGCCGGCAACTGTTGGGCGCGGCACCGGCGGCGGAGGGCGGGCAGACGCCGCTGCAGTGGCATCTGGCTGACCGCGCCCTCACGACGTGGGGGTGCCTGGCCGCCATGTCGCCGCGTGACGAGACGCTGACGCAACCCCTGCGCGCGTTTCTCGACAACGGCATCGCCAAGAACCCGGACTCCGCCTACTGGAAGCGCCAGAAGTACCGGCTCCTCGTGGCGCTGGATCGCCCCGCCGAACTGGAGCAGGTGTTGACGGCCTGGATTCAGCCGGCCAAGGTCGACAGCACGTGGCGGGTGGCGCTCGGCTATCTGCTGGCCGAACAGGATCGGGTGCCGGAAGCCATCCGCCAGTTCGAGGCCGCCAAGGCGGCAAACGGGCTGGGGGCACAGGAGTTGATCTTCCTCGCCGACTGGTATCTGGCGCAGGGGCAGCCGGAGCGCTACGGCGACACACGCATGGAGGCCCTGATGGCAGAGTCGGAGTACACGCTTGCCGCGCGCCTCGA